>JACQUM010000020.1 GCA_016210295.1 Chloroflexota bacterium
CACCCCCTCAGTCCCCCTCTCCCTTAGGGGAGAGGGGGAAGAAACAAGAAGGACTGGGGGGACACCCCCAGACCCCTGCCAAAGAGGCTTCGCCCCTCTGGACTCCCCTTATCCGGTACCCTGCTGAGGGAGGCGGGCCGCTGCTGCCTGGAGCCTCTTCAGCGTCCTGTCCCGCCCCAGGACCTCCATGCTCTGGAAGAGGGGTGGGGCGGTGATGCGTCCGGTTATCGCCACGCGCAAGGCGCCGAAGAGCTCCCCCGTCTTCACCTGTAGCTCGCCTGCAAGCGCCCGGCAAGCGTTTTCCAGGTCTTTGTGAAGCCACGGGGTTTTCCCTGCGATGATATCCAACACGTGATGGATGGTGGGGTCCGCTGATTTATCGGCTGGCAAAGAGTACGTCTCCTTCAAGATTGCCAATGCTGCGTCAAGCCAGGTTCTCACGGCGGGGGCGTTCTCCGGCAGCGGCACGTTGGAGAGGTCTTCGCCGGCCTCGGCGCGGCGGCGGAGCTCCTTGTCCCCCATCCCCGCCCAGATGAGCAGAGGAGGGTAGATCACCTCGTCGGTGAAGAAGAGCTCCGCCTGCTCCGACATCTCTGCAAGGGTGCGCACCCGCTCCTGAAGGAGGGCGCAGACCCGCTGCACGTAGTTCCTGTCCAGCGGTCTCGGTATTCGGGGTGGAAGGCCGTGATCGGGATCTTCCAGAAAGGAGAGAGCCCTGCCGGTGAACTCCTCCAGGGGAAGCTGGCGGATGTAGGACCCGTTCATCCACTTCAGCTTGTCGAGGTCAAAGGCGGCGGGGGAGGCGCTGACTCTGTCCAGGGAGAAGTGCTTCACCAGATCCGCGCGGCTGATGAGGGTGGTCTTGTCGTCCAGGGACCAGCCCATGAGGGCCAGGAAGTTGACCATGGCCTCGGGCAGGTAGCCGTCGTCGCGGAAGTCCAAGAGGGCGACGGCGCCGTGGCGCTTGGAGAGCTTGGCCCTGTCCTCGCCGAGGACCAGGGCGAGGTGGGCGAACTGAGGGGGCTCCCAGCCGAAGGCCTGGTAGAGCAAGACGTGACGGGGCGTGGAGGCGAGCCACTCGTCGCCGCGGAGGACGTGGGTGATCCGCATAGCGTGGTCGTCCACCACGTTGGCCAGATGATAGGTGGGGAAGCCGTCGGCCTTGAGGAGCACGTAGTCGTCCATGCGGGCGTTGTCCCAGGTCACGTCGCCCCGAAGGAGGTCGTGGAAGGTCGTCCTGCCGGTGAGGGGCATCTTGAACCGGACAACCGGCGGGATGCCTTCTTCTTGGTAGCGAGCCTGCTCTTCGCGGCTCAGGTTGCGGCAGCGGCGGTCGTAGCCGGTGGGCAGGCTATTGATGGCCTGCCGCTCTCGGAGCTTCTCCAGGCGCTCGGTGGAGCAGTAGCAGCGATAGGCGTCTCCCTTCTCCACCAGCTCCCGTGCCGCCTCGGCGTAGAGGCCCAGCTTCTGCCGCTCCGACTGAATGTAGGGCGCGTGAGGCCCGCCCGCCTCTGGCCCCTCGTCCCAGTCCAGACCCAGCCAGCGGAGGCTTTCCAAGATCGCCTCGTAGGCACCCTCCACCAGCCGCTCGCGGTCGGTGTCCTCGATGCGCAGGATGAACTGGCCCCCGGTGTGGCGCGCGAGGAGCCAGTTGAACAGGGCGGTGCGTATGTTTCCCACGTGGGGGAGCCCCGTGGGGCTGGGCGGGTAGCGGACGCGGACGGGCTCCATGCTCGCTAGGATACCAGCAAAGGCTCCAGGGAGGCGAGAAGGGTGGGATCGGAGTCGGAGGCCAGCGAGCGGAGCACGGCGGAAAGCTCCGACGGGAGGGGGGAGACGAGCCCGATGCGCTCCTTCGTCCGGGGGTGGTGGAAGGCCAGCCGGTGGGCGTGGAGGAAGAGTCTCTCCAGCCCGTCAGGGGGTTGCGCCCGGGCATACACTGGGTCGCCTGCCAGGGAATGGCCGAGGGCGGCGAGGTGGACGCGGATCTGGTGGGTCCTGCCGGTGACGGGATGAACCTCCAGGAGGGAGAAGCCTTGCAGGAGGACCAGGAGCCGGTACTCGGTACGGGCGGGACGCTGCCCCGCTACCACCGCCATGCGCTTCCGATTGCGGGGGTCCCTGCCGATGGGAGCGTCGATGATCCCACGGGGAGGCGAGACCTGCCCGTGAGCAAGGGCGAGGTAGGTCTTTTCCATCTCCCTCTCTTTGAGCTGCCGCGCGAGCTCCCGGTGAGCGACGTCGTTCTTGGCGACCAGGAGCAGCCCCGAGGTCTCTTTGTCGAGGCGGTGAACGATGCCAGGCCGGAGCTCCCCTCCGATACCCGAAAGGTCTGTGACGGAGGCCAGGAGGGCATTGACCAGCGTGCCTGTCGCGTGCCCAGGGGCGGGGTGCACCGCCATGCCTGCCGGTTTCTCCACCGCGAGGAGGTCTGCGTCCTGGTAGAGCACCTTCAGGGGGATGTTCTCGGGCTGGAGGGGGAACGGAACGGGAGGTGGGATGAGGAGGCGGACGAGTTCGCCGGCCTCCAACCGCCGTCCGGCCTTGGTTGTGGGCACTCCATTTACCGTGACGTCGCCGGCCAGGACTCTTCGCTGGACGGCGGAGCGGGAAAGGTCCGGGCAGCGGGCGACGAGGGCACGGTCCAGTCGCTGGCCGATCTCGTCGGGGCTCACGACAAACGAGTGGGTCTGGACCACCGCTAGGTGCCGGGAGGCGGAGAGGGGGCCGAGGGTACCGCCCGCCGGGAGACGAGGACGAAGAGGGCGAGAAGGAAGAGCCCGGTGACGATGGCGCTGTCGGCCACGTTGAAGGCGGGCCAGTGGTAGCCGCCCCACAACTGAACGTCGAGGAAGTCCACCACCGAGCCCAGGAGAACCCTGTCGGTTAGGTTGCCCAGGGCTCCCCCCAGCACCAGGCTCAGGGCCACGCGGAGAAGCCAGACATGGCGGCCGGTGGTGCGGTAGTAGGCGAGGATGACAATGATGCCGAGGACGCTCGCCATGATGAGGAAGACCGTCTGGCCCTGGAGAATGCCGAAGGCGCTGCCTGTGTTGGTGGTGTAGGTCAGCCGGGCAAACCCTTCTGTGGGAATAGACTGGCCGGGGAGCAAGTTGGTTTTGATCCAGAGCTTGGTGAGCTGGTCGGCTGTGTAGACCGCCAGGGCGAGGAGCAGGAAAAGAAGGGTATCCCTCCCCAGGACGAGGCGATTCAGGCGCTCCATAGAGGCCAGTGTACGGATGGGGATGGCGGCGGGCAAGAAGGCTTCCACCGGAGGCGAAGAGAGATGTGCCGCTGGTAGGCATGAGTAAGAAAGAGGGTGGCGAGTTCGAGAGATTGTGCTATTCTGAACGCTGTTTGCCGACATGCCTACCATTCTGTGCGCTGCATAGGAGGTTCTAGAGAGCATGATGCGCCATGCTGTGCTGACGAAGGCCCGGATCGTCGAGCGCCGGGACGCGACTCGCGAGCTCTGGCTCATCAAGCTGGAGCCGGAGGCCCCTTACACCTTCAAGCCAGGCCAGTACTGCACCATCGGCGTGGAGGGCATCGAGCGGGCCTACTCCATCGTTTCCTCTCCGGAGGAGCCCCTCATCGAGCTCATCATCGGCCTCGTGTCTCACGGGGAGCTGACGCCGCGCCTCTACAAGCTGGGCGCGGGGGCGGAGGTGAGCCTGCGTCCCAAGGCCAAGGGGCTGTTCACCCTGGAGGAGAAGTATGTGAACCACCTGATGGTGGCCACCACCACGGGGATCGCCCCCTTCATGAGCATCCTCCGGTACTACCTCCGCCGAGGCGGGGCTGGGAAGAGGTTCTACCTTCTCATGGGGGTCAGTCATCAGGACGAGCTGCCTTACAAGGAGGAGCTGGAGAGGATGGCGCGGGAGCATCCGTGTCTCCGGGTCCTCCTCACAGTGAGCAGGCCCCAGGCGGAGCGGAACAGGGGGTGGACGGGGCGCACCGGGCGCATAAACGTTCTCGTGGAGGAGTACATCAAGGAGGAGGGCCTGGCCCCCGAGGACACGGTCGTCTACGCCTGCGGCCACCCCGGGATGATCCAAGACATCAAGGAGCGCCTGACTCCCCGGGGCTTCCGGGTGAAAGAGGAGCGCTACTGGAAGGAGGAATGAGGGGGGAACCCTAGAAGGGCCGGGACGATCCCACCCGCCCACCCTGTGGACTTCTTGTAGGTCGGGGGCACATCCCCCGAA
>JACQUM010000028.1 GCA_016210295.1 Chloroflexota bacterium
ATTCCTACCCCCTTCCTGGCCAGGAAGGGGGTAGGGGGATGGTCGAAGAGGGTTTTCCACCAGCCTGTTAGAGTGCATCCAGCGCGGGGGGACGAGATGGCGGACAGCATCTTGGGGGTCTCCGTGGGCCAGGAGGTCAGCTTCGCCAAGACCATCACGGCGCGTGATGTGGAGCTCTTCGCCGAGGCCTCGGGGGACACGCAGCCCCTTCACCTGGACGATGTGGCTGCTGGCCGCACGCGCTTCCAGCGGCGCATCGCCCACGGGATTCTCACGGCGGGCGTCATCTCGGCCGCTCTGGGGACCAGGCTGTCGCCACACGCCGTCGTTGTTTACACCGGACAGACCCTCTCGTTCCTGAAGCCGGTCTATCCGGGGGACACTATCACGGCCAGGCTGACGGTCAAGAGCCTGGATGCGGCGCGGCGCAGGGCGACGCTTCTCACCGAGTGCTTCAATCAGCGGGAGGAGAAGGTGCTGACGGGCGAGGCCAAGGTGTTCCTGGATACCTTTCGGGAATAGGCGCGGCACCCAGGACGGCAGGAAAGGGGGACCTCCATGATCCAAGTCCGCAGCCTGATGTTCGTTCCGGGGATCAGCCCCCGCTTTCTAGAGAGGGCGCCGACCACGGGCGCCGACCTGGTCTGCGTGGACCTGGAGGACTCCGTGGCGCCGGCGGACAAGGGGACGGCGCGGGAGCTGGTGAAGAAGACCCTTCCCACCCTGGTCCGCCCGGACCTCTACCTGCTTTTCGTCCGCGTGAACGGCCTGGATACCGGGCTCCTGGAAGAGGACCTCCTGGCGGTAGTCGGCCCGGAGCTGGACGGCATCAGCCTCCCGAAGGCCCACCGCCCGGAGATCGTTCGCCAGGTGGACCACTACCTGGCAATCCTGGAGAAGGAGCGGGGCCTCCCGGTGGGGAAGGTGAAGATCATCCCATGGATCGAGTCGGCGGAGGCGGTGCTGGACGCGCGGGAGATCTGCAAGTCGAGCCCCAGGCTCTTGGGCGCCGCCCTAGGGAGCGAGGACTTCACCGCCGATATGCATATCACGCGCAGCAAGGAGTCGGCGGAGCTGGAGTGGGCGCGGTTCCAGATGGCGACCGCCTGCAACGCCGCAGGCGTCGCCGCCTTCGACGCGCCGTTCATGGACATCCGCGACACGGAGTTCCTGGAGAAGGAAGCCCGGTTCATGCGCAGCATCGGCTATCGGGGCAAGTTCTGCGTCCATCCCACTCAGGTGGAGATCGTCAACCGCGTCTTTCAGCCCAGCCAGGCGGAGGTCGAGGAGGCCCGGAGAATCGTCCAGGCCTACGAGGAGGGGGAGAGGCAGGGGCGTGGCGCGGTGGCCCTGGAGGGCCGCGTGATAGACCGCCCTGTCTACGTCCGCGCCGTGGCCCTGTTGAAGAGCGTGGAGGCCCAGCCGAACGCGGCGAAGGAGCCCTAATATTCTCCCCCTGTCGCAAGGGGAAGAGGGTGTGCCTTGTGCCGAGGGCCTAGGAGTGTGCCCCAGGGATGCAGGGGACACAGCCCCCCGCCGAGGGTCTGGGGGTGTCCCCCAGCCTCTCTTTTTCCCCCTCTCCTGTGGGAGAGGGGGACCAAGGGGGTGAGGGCCTCAAATGAACTCCTGGCGGGTCGCTGAGACCGGGGAATCCAGAGGGGCTTCGCCCCTCTGGCAGGGGACTGGGGGTGTCCCCCAGATTCTTTTCTTTTCCCCCTCTCCTGAGAGGAGAGGGGGCCAGGGGGTAAGGGCCTTTCCGAAACCTCTAGAGGAGGTGAAGAGATGGCGGGACTCTTGGACGGACAGGTGGCCCTGGTCACGGGGGCTTCTCGCGGCATCGGGCGGGCCATCGCCCTGGAGCTGGCGCGCCACGGCGCGGCCATCGGCGTGAACTATAACCAGCAGAAGGAGAAGGCCGAGGAGGTCGCGGCGGAGATCGTGAAAGGGGGCGGCAAGGCCCTGGTCGTCCAGGCCAACGTGGCAAACCCGGAGCAGGCGAGCGCCCTGGTGGACCGGGTGGTGAAGGAGCTGGGCCCCATCCGAATTCTCGTCAACAACGCCGGCACCGCCGCGCCCCGCACGCTCCGCCGCATGAGCCTGGAGGAGTGGCGCACGGTCATAGACACCAACCTGAACGGGACCTTCTACGTGACCAGTAATGCGGTGAACAGCATGGTGGAGGCAGGCGGGGGACACATCGTCGTCCTCAGCTCCATCATCGGCGAAGAGGGAGGGGTGGGGCTGATCAACTACGGGACTACGAAGGCGGCCCTCATAGGCTTCGTCAAGACGGCGGCGCGGGAGCTGGCCCGGTACAAGATCAACGTCAACGCCGTGGCGCCCGGCTGGATCGACACCGATATGACCAGCGTCCTGACGCCGGAGCAGCGCAAAGAGATCATAGACGATACCCTGCTGGGCCGCTTCGGGAAGCCTGAGGAGGTGGCCAGTCTCGTCCGCTACCTGGTGACGGAGGGGACCTTCATCACCGGGGCGGTCTTCGACGTCAACGGCGGGCTGCGCCTGTAGCCCTTCGCCTTCAACCTCGGTCAATAGCCTCCCTCTTCGTCCCTCGGGGCGGTAAAAGCGCCAGGCGCCAGGGGACTCGGGCTCTCCTTGGCCTCGCCGGGGCCTTGGTATAGGGCCGTGTCCGGGAACAGGTCAACCCACGAGAACCAGAATGAGAGAGTAGCGGGGAGAAGCTCCAGCCTCTTCCCCTTGAGGGAGCCCTCGATGGCCTCGCCGGTGCGTCCGTCCCACACCGTCCTGGTCTCCTCGTCGGTCAGGGGTAGAGCGGCGCCCGCGCTGGGGGCGGGCGCTCGGAGGAAGGTCAGCGTCCGCTCTCCCACTCGACGGTCGTAGGCGTAGGCGAAGGCTGTCCCTCCAGGGCCGTGCGTGTCCAGGACAGTGAGAACGGACCGTCCGGCGAAAACGTCGTTCAGGACGGGAGTCTTGCTCAGCTCGCGGAAGGGGTAGGCCTTGACCTGCTCGCCGAGATCGAGGCCCAGAACGAACTCCTTGGCGCCCAGGCGGTCATCCCGGTTCACGGGCGACCGAACACCCGTCTCGGTATCCCGGTAGTAGAAGGAGTAGGGATCGCCGTAGCGGTACCCTCTGTTCAGGACGAGGCCGTCCGGATACTGCTCCCGCCAGTCGGCCCAGCCCATGACCCGCGAAGCAAGGAGGCTCAGCGACTTCCCTGCCAGGTCTCCTTGGATGGCCTGGGAGTAGGCCTGGCTCCAGAGGCTGTTGGTCTGGTGGTCGTACATGACCAGGTTGTTCCTGACCAGCTTTCCGGAGACCCCGAAGGTCAGCACCTGTCCTTCAACTTCGCGAGCATACACGATGCTCGTATAGCAGAGCGGTCACCACGTGACCGCGATGGGCTTTCCTCCGACGGTATCGTTGACGATCTCGTGGCGGCTGAGGTGGGCGATGGAGTAGGCCCGCGCCTCGCCTTTCACCACCACGGAGATGACCGGCTCGTCTGGGTCCATCCACCGGTCCGCCTCCGCCACGGAGACGAACTCGGGAGTGAGGATGGCGCGAATGGCGTCCGGCGGGAGGACGGTCAGGATTTCCAGGTCCTTGGGCAGGACGCGGCCGCCTATCGCCTGGGGGGACGAAGAGGGCAGGGATGTCACCTTCTCCCGCAGGAAATCTCCCCGCGAAAGCTGGTAGAGGAAGAAGAGGACGAGGCCAACGGTGACGGCAACGGCTGCCGACGTAAGCACGAGACCTCGGCGGCCCTTCTGGTTCGGAACCTCCACAGTGCTCACTGTCTTTTCCCCTTGCTCAGCATACTCGGAGGCTGGCCGAGGGCGGTAAGGTGGCTTACCGATTCTGCCTCTTCTAGAGACCCTTCGGGGAACTCTCATCTCGAGCCGTCTGGCTCCCATGTAGTGGGCGAGTACGTAGTAGGTCAGTTTGAAAAGATGGTTCCCGTGCTACACTCGTCTCCAGCGGAGGGAATCATGCAGAGAGATAGATTTCCGCCTGGTGTGGCAGAGCGCCTGAAATGGTACGTCTATCGACTGATCGATCCTCGAAACGGCGCAACCTTCTACGTTGGGAAGGGTCAAGGCGACCGTGTTTTTGAGCATGCAGAAGGTGCCGTGTCGGCGGGCAAGGACGAAGATGCAACCGATTTGAAGCTTCAACGCATCAAGGAAATTTTGGTAGCAGGACTTGATGTCGCTCACGTGATCCACCGGCACAATATTGAGGACGAGCACGTAGCCTATCAAATCGAAGCTGCTTTGATTGACGCCTATCCAGGTCTAACCAACAAAGTTAGTGGGCATGGGTCTGGCGACTACGGATGCAGACATGTCGAGGAGATAGTCACGGAGTATGCCGCCCAGCCATTTGAGGCCAGAGAACCGTTGATCCTGATCTCCATTGGACAGAGCTATGTCGATGAAAGAAGGGGCATTTACGAGGCGGTGCGGGGTGTGTGGCGGATTAACGTCAACAGAGCGAAGCATGTCAGCCTTGTCTTGGCGCAGCGTCGCGGGCTCGTGCTTGGCGCGTTCCGGCCAACCAAATGGCTGGAGGCTACGAAAGCGAATTTCCCTTGGCTGGATAACGACTACCCGGACAGATGGGGTTTCGTGGGAAATCCAGCGGAACAAGAGACTGAGGACCTTTACCTCGGAAAACGGGTCCCCGACGAGTACCGGACCAAGCGAGCCCAAAATCCCGTTCGCTTTATCGTGCCGCGACCTTCCTCTGACCCACTGCCGACGAGTACAACTGGTTGACCTGCCAGGGTGGAGGGACGCTATAATGGCGCTGGGCAGGCCCGGAGCTGATCTGGCAGGAGAGGCAAGGGGCACGTGGAAGAAGCCATACACGATGCGTGTGGTGTCTTCGGGGCGTATTTACCCGGCGAAGACGCTGCACGCGTAACATTTTTCGGCATCTTCACCCTCCAGCACCGCGGCCAGGAGAGCGCGGGGATCGCCACGGAGGACGAAGAGGGCAACCTCCATATCCACACCGGCATGGGCCTGGTGGCCTCGGTCTTCGATGAGCCCTCCCTCGCCCCTCTCCGGGGGCCCTACGCCATCGGCCATGCGCGCTACTCCACCATGGGCTCCAGCATGCTCTGCAACGCCCAACCCCTCTGTGCCGTGGACCTGAGCGGAGAGACGATCGCCCTGGCCCACAATGGGAACGTGGTGAACGCCGCACCCTTGCGCCAGGAACTCGAGCACCAGGGAGCCCAGTTCAGCTCCACCACCGACTCGGAGGTCATCGCCCACCTCATCGCCCGCGCGCCTGGAAAGACGTGGGACGAGCGGATTCGCTTCGCCATGAACCGGCTCCTCGGCGCCTACTCTCTCGCCATCCTCGTTCCCGGGGCCCTCTACGCCGTGCGCGACCCGTGGGGGTTCCGCCCCCTCTGCTACGGACGTTTGAACGGAGGCTGGGTCTTCGCCTCGGAAAGTTGCGCCCTCGACACCATCGGGGCGCAACTCGAGCGCGACGTCCGCCCGGGAGAGGTCCTGAGGATAGACGAGCAAGGCTCGCACAGCGTCCAGGGCTCCGAGCCCCAGGAGAGGAAGTGCCTGTTCGAGTACATCTACTTCTCGCGCCCCGATAGCGTGCTCGCGGGTCGGCGGGTGTACGCGGCCCGTCTTGCCATGGGCGAGCGTCTTGCTCAGGAGTACCCAGTGGAAGCCGACATCGTGACCGCCATCCCGGAGTCGGCCACGGCGGCGGGCATCGGCTACGCCCACGCCTCGGGCATCCCCTATGTGGAGACCCTGGTCAAGAACCGCTACGTGGGCCGGACCTTCATTCAGCCCGATCAGCGCCTGCGGGACCAGGGCGTGCAGATGAAGTTCACCGCCCTCACCGAGATGATTGCGGGGAAGAGGATCGTGGTGGTCGACGACAGCATCGTCCGCGGGACGACGACTCCGCATGTCGTCGGCCTCTTCCGTCGGGCAGGGGCGCGAGAGGTCCACCTGCGCGTCTGCGCGCCCCCCATCCGGTTCCCCTGCCACTTCGGCATCGACATGCCCTCCCAATGGGAGCTCATCGCCGCGACACGCTCCGTGGAGGAGGTGCGAAAAGCTATCGGCGCCGACTCCTTGGGGTACCTGAGCCTTCCGAGCCTCCGAGCGGCCATCGGCCGGGAGGACACTGGCTATTGTGACGCCTGCTTCACGGGCAACTACCCCGTGCCTGTCCAGATGGAACTGGGCAAGTTCGCCCTCGAACGCCGTTAGAGACCGCTCATGAGCGCGCAAGAGCGGGGGCGAGACGGAGCGTATCGTGTCGCGGGCGTGGACATCGATGCCGGCCAGCGGGCCGTCGAGCTTCTCCTGCCCCACGCCCGCACGACCTACAATCCTCGCGTGCTGGCAGGAGTGGGCCCCTTCGGCGCCCTCTTCCGCCTACAGGGCTATCAGGAGCCTGTCCTCGTCTCCTCCACCGACGGGGTGGGCACCAAGCTTCGGATAGCCGCCCTCATGGGCGTCCACACGACCATCGGCATGGACCTGGTCAACCACTGCGTCAACGACATCTGGACCTCGGGGGCGGATCCCCTGTTCTTCCTCGACTACATCGCCGCGGGGAAGCTCGTCCCCGAGCGGGTGGCGGAGGTGGTCCAGGGAATGGCGACCGCCTGTCGAGAAGTGGACTGCCCTCTCATCGGCGGGGAGACGGCGGAGATGCCCGGCGTCTACTCCAGCGAGGACTACGACATCGCCGGTTTCATCGTCGGCGCGGTGGAGCGCTGGCGCGTCATAGACGGCACCGCCATCCGAGCAGGGGACCTCCTCATCGGCCTTCCTTCCTCGGGTCTCCACACCAACGGCTACTCCCTGGCCCGGCACGTCTTCCGGCTGGAAGAGGACCCCAATCGTTTGCAGCGGTACGAGCCGGAGCTGGGGCGGACTCTGGGCGAGGCCCTCCTGGAGCCGCACCGTTGCTACTACAAGCCTCTCAAGCTGGTCCAGAACCACATTCGCGGCCTGGCACACATCACCGGCGGCGGCATCGTCGATAATCTGCCGCGCATCCTTCCCAAGAGCGTTAACGCCGCTATCCGGAAGGCTACATGGGAGGTGCCTCCTCTCTTCCGCATCATTCAGAAGGCAGGGAACGTGGAAGAGGAGGAGATGTACCGGGTCTTCAACATGGGGATCGGCATGATCGTGGTGGCGAGGCAGGTGGATGCGCCCGCCCTGCTGAAGTCTCTCCCCGGGAGCGTGGCGATCGGCGAGGTCACCGAGCGAGAGCACGGCCAGGGGCCGCTGAGCCTCGTATAGAGCCCGCTCTGCTAGAGCTGTCTTCCAATGGAACTGGTGTCATTTGAAGACCAAGTTTTTCTGACCACTGTACGCTTGGAAGTTCCCAACTCTTCTGGGAACGTCACGGTCGGGACTGGCTTCTTCTTAGAAATGCCGTCACCAAGGCCTGGAAGACATGTCCTCTTATTGATTTCTGCCAAACATGTATTAAACAACCCGCTTCAAATTGTTCATATGCTTCTAAACAAGCGGGGAATATCCAAAGATCATGTAGAACTCGGAAAGCCCATCAACTATCTGGCCCAATATAAGGAGGCCTACTTTGAGCACCCAAGCCTCGATATAGACCTCGCCTGCGTCAATGTTTCCAACGTTCTTAGCAGGCAAGACATAATGTTCAAGAATTTACAAAGAGAGATGTTCGCCGATTTTACTGAATCCTGGCTAATGGCAGGTAGGCAGGTTCTCCTTGTGGGCTATCCGGAGAATCGGTACGATGAAGCGAATAACTTACCTATCTTGAGAACAGGTACGATCGCTAGTCTGCCAAAGGTTGATTTTGATGGGAAACCTCAATTCCTGATTGACGCTCAGGTTTTCCCAGGATCCAGCGGAAGTCCCGTCTTCATGAATAATGGCACAGAATGGAGGTTTCTTGGAACTGTCGTTAGTACAATGATTAGAAACCAGCGAGTAGACTTTGCTGACGTTGCCGCAGGGCCCGTAACACAGCAGATATTAGGTTTGGGACTAGTGTACAAAGCTCCTACAATCGTTGAGCTAGCTCAACACGCGTTGAAGCGTATTTCGGAAATGTTTTCAGGCAGTTAAGATGCCTTTGTAGGTAGCCGAGGGTAACCTGGTTAGGGAATAGCCCTATGATCCTTCGCATCCTCTGCTATGCTGGGCGTAGCCGACGAGACACGGGTGATGGGTTTGCTCCAGAGGTTCGACGATGAAAAAGGAACGCTGGCCCAGAGACTCGAAAACATACGCAAGAGCGGTCTTTCAGGAGAAGGCCGCCCCTAAACCCCTAAGAAGCTTCACCGCGAAGGTCCGAGCCCTTGACGAGATGATGCGGATGGGCGCGTCGCCTGTCCGGCTTGTTCACGCGAGACCTCGACGAGGAGCCGTGCCTTCCCGTGGTGCAAAAACGAGAGGTAGGTGAGAGCCACGATCCTTCGCGCCCTGCTCAGCGTCTCCGACAAGGCCGGCCTGCCCGAGTTCGCACGGGAGCTCTCCTCTCTGGGGTGGGAGATCTACAGCACGGGGGGGACGGAGCGCGCCCTGCGAGAGGCAGGTATCTCCGTCCGCAGCGTCTCCGACCTCACCGGCTTCCCGGAGATCCTGAGCGGCCGGGTCAAGACGCTTCACCCCCGCGTCCACGGCGGCATCCTGGCCCGGCGGGACGATCCTTCCCACCAGCGACAGCTCCAGGAGCACGGCATCCTCACCATCGACCTGGTGGCGGTGAACCTCTATCCCTTCGTGGAGACGGTCTCTCGCCCCGGTGTCCCCTTGGACGAGGCGCTGGAGCAGATCGACATCGGCGGGCCGACTCTTCTGCGCGCGGCGGCGAAGAACTTCCCCTCCGTCCTTGTGCTGGTGGACCCCGCCGACTACATGCCGGTCTTGGGGCGGCTCCGTCGGGAAGGTCTCGTCTCCCTGGAGGAGAGGCGGCGTCTGGCCCGCAAGGCCTTTCAGCACGTAGCCCTCTACGACACGGCGGTCAGCCGCTACCTGGCCCGGGACATGGGCGCCGCCAACCTGAACGACGAGGCACTCGAGCTCCTCGCGGAGACGACCATCGCCCTTCGGCGGGTCCAGGAGCTAAGGTATGGGGAGAACCCGCACCAGCGCGGCGCCTTCTACGAGGAGCTGGTGCCGGGCCGCCCGCGAGAGGGGGCCCTGGCTGCCGTCCAGCTTCACGGGCGGGAGCTCTCCTTCAACAACGTCCTGGACGCCGACGCCGCCTGGGCCGTCGTCTGCGACTTCCCCGAGGCGCCGACGGTCGCCATCGTCAAGCACACCAACCCCTGCGGCCTGGCCTCCCACGCGGGTCTGGCGGAGGCCTATCGCCGGGCCCTGACGGGAGACCCCGTCTCGGCCTACGGCGGCATCGTGGCCCTCAACCGCCCTCTGGACCTGCTCACGGCGGAGGAGATCAACAAGACTTTCTACGAGATCGTCCTGGCGCCCTCTTTCGAGCCGGAGGCCCTGGCCCTGCTCCAGAGGAAGAGGAACCTCCGCCTCCTCCAGATGGGCGAGCCTACCTCGCCGACGCCTGCCCTCGACATCCGCCGTGTTCGTGGTGGCCTCCTTCTCCAAACGCCCGACCGGGGGGAGATGGGAGAGTGGAGGACCGTCACCGACCGGGCACCCACGGAGGCGGAGCTGGCCGACCTCCGCTTCGCCTGGAAGGCCGCCCGCCACATCAAGTCCAACGCCATCGTCCTGGCGAAGGACCGGACTCTGCGGGGCATGGGAGCGGGACAGCCCAACCGGCTGGTGAGCGTGGAGCTGGCCCTGGCCCGGGCTGGCGAGTCCGCTCGCGGCTCGGTCTTGGCCTCCGACGCCTTCTTCCCCTTCGCCGACGGCCTGGAGGCCGCGGCGAGAGGCGGCATCACAGCGGCCGTCCAGCCGGGGGGCTCCGTCCGCGACGACGAGGTGATCGCAGCAGCCAACACCCACGGTGTGGCCATGGTCTTCACCGGCGTCCGCCACTTCCGGCATTGATGGAACGGCCTCACCCCCTGCTGCCCCCGCCAGTCCCGATGCTCGGGACTGAACCCTCCCATACGAGGGCGAGCAAGATGAATCTGCAGGACGCTCCAAACCGTAGGTCTGTGAGACGGTCCCCATGAAGTGCGGGCGACAGAAACGTCGATCGCTCCTCCTGTTCCTCGTTGGGGTCATGGCCTCCTTCGCGGTTGCTTGCACCGCCGAGCCCGCAGAGCGGAACGAGGCGGTGGAGCGAGGTCGCCAAACCTATCAGGCGAACTGCCGGATGTGCCACGGCAACGCCGCGACGGGCGCGGGACGCATCGCCACCGCCCCTTCCCACGGGCCCGACGGCCATACGTGGCACCACCCCGACGGTCAGCTTGTGGACATCGTCCTGGGGCGGCTCGACTATCCCGGTCGAACCATGCCCTCCTTCGGCGAGGGGGCGGCCGAGTACGCGGTCCGGCTCTCCGAGGAAGAGGTCCGGGCGGTGCTTGCCTATTTCAAGACCGGCTGGACGGCGGACCAGCGGCAGTTCCAGGCCGAGGCCAGCCGCAACTGGGAGTCTCAGCGCCGGTAGCTCTTCCCTGCGGGGAGATCGGCCTGAGCAAGGAGTCCTGGCTGCTTGAGGCAGACGGTCATCGCTCCTTTTCCTCTCTCGCATCTCCTCCCGCGCCTTGACACCCCAATCCCTGGGACTATAATGGGGCGCGCTTGAAGACTAGCCTTTTCAGCGAGAGATCTCTTGTCTGTCCGTCGCTTCCTCCCCTGGTCGCAGCCAGCAACCCAGAAATCCCCCGACGGGGCGAAGGGGCTGGACACGCGCCGTATCCTTGTTCCCGTAAGAGGTAACCCAGCCGATGAGGAGGCGCTGCGTCTGGCTGGCGAGGTGACGCGCCGCAACAAAGGCACCCTCTACGTGCTCTACATCGTCGAGGTAGCCCGCGCTCTCCCCCTCGATGCCCCCATGGAGGTGGAGGCGCAGCAGGCCCGCCAGGTCCTCGCCGAGGTGCAGCGGCGGGCGCAGCGGGAGAAGTTCCGGGTAGAGACGGAGATGGTCCAGGCCCGAGACGTGGGCTCCGCCGTCGTCGAGGAGGCGATCGAGAGGGAAGTCGGCCTGGTGGTCATGGGCATGAGCTACAAGAGGAGGTTCGGGCAGTTCTCCCTGGGCGAAGCAGTCCCCCACATCTTGCAGCACGCCCCCTGCGAGGTCTGGCTCTGCCGAGAGCGGATCCCTAACTAAAAGGCTGACGAAGAACGCAGGATACCTCACGAGGAACCAGTAAAATGCGCGTGGTAATCATGGGATGCGGGCGCGTCGGCTCGACCCTGGCGGCGGTCCTGGCAGAGGGGGGCCACGAGGTCACCATCCTGGATACCAACCCCGATGCCTTCCGGCGGCTGCCCCGGAACTTCCGGGGAACGGCGATAGTGGGCAACGGCATCGACGAGGGCGCCCTGCGCCGGGCAGGCATCGAGAAGGCGGACGCCTTCGTCGCCATCACCCAGGGGGACAACCGGAACGTCATGGCCGCCCAGATCGCCCAGCGCATCTTCAACGTCCCCCGCGTCTTCTGTCGCATCTATGACCCCATCCGCTACGAGATGTACAAGGAACTGGGAGTGGAGACGCTCAGCTCCACCATCGTCATGTCCCAACTCTTTCACGAGGCCATCTTGAAGGCACCCGTCCGGAGGAGCTAGCTACGGTGTACATGATCGTCGTCGGCGGGGGGAAGGTGGGCCTGGCCCTGACACAGGCGCTCCTGGCATCGGGCCACGAGGTCCTGTGCCTGGAGATCGATCCGCACCGGTGTGGCGTCCTCACAGAAGAACTGGGCAGCGTCGTCTTCCGGGGAGACGGCTGCGAGGCGGCCACCCTGGACGAGGCCGGCGCCGCCCGCGCCGACGTGCTCCTCGCCGTCACCGGAGACGACGAGGACAACCTCGTTGCCTGCCAGGTGGCCAAGCACCGCTTCAAGGTCGGCCGGACCATCGCCCGCATCAACAACCCCAAGAACAAGACCATCTTCCAGCTCCTGGGCGTGGACGCCACGGTCAACAGCACCGAGATCATCATGGCCCAGATCACCCAGGAGCTCCCCGTCCACCCCCTCGTTGCCCTTCTGAGCTTCAGCGGGATGGGGCTGGACCTGGTCCACGTGGAAATCCCCCCCGACGCCCGTGTCATAGGCCAAAAGTTGAGCGACTTGTCCCTCCCTTCCGGGTCCACTATCGCCCTCATCATCGAGGCGGACAAGACGGTCCGCCTGGCGACACCCGACCTCGCCCTGCGGGGGCTGGACGAAGTGGTGGCCGTCACCCACCCGGAGAACGAAGATGCGTTACGGGAGATCCTGACCAGTCCCGCCTAGAGAGGCTGGCTCGCGCCTGGCTTCGTACTTCCTGCCCTTACCCCCTCTATCCCCCTCTCCCGCCTGGGAGAGGGGGGAAAAAAGAAGAAGTGGGAGACACCCCTGGCCCCCCTGCCAAAGGGGCTCTGTCCCTCTGGACTCCCTTTTCAGCAACCTGCTAGGCACGGCCTATCGCACGCGACCGGCTCAGGATGGCCTCACGACCTGGTAGATGGTGACCTGCGGCTCCTCTCCTGGCTCCGCATACACCAGAGCCAGGTCTGAGCCCACCATCCGCTGGAACTTGGCCAGCCCCTCCGGCGAGTAGTAGGCCCTCTCCACCGGCCCCACGTAGATGTACTCGACGCTGTACTGGGAGAGGAGCTCTCTGGCCCGCTCGATGGACGTCGAATCGTAGAGGGCCTGGACGTCGCCCTGGCGCCTCCACACCGCCCAGTCGTTGACGTCCACCCCCTTCTGCTGACGCTGGTGCCAGTTCCACCCGATCACCGTCGGAAGGCCGGTGTAAACGGAGACACGGCTGCCCCAGCGGTACTCGGGGATGCTGGCCTCCAGGACCACCGGGCTCCCGTCGACGTTCCCTCGGAGCCACTGAATGCCTCCTTTGTCCCACGCCAGGGGAAAGGGCCCCACGTCCTGCCAGTACGGCGCCCCATCGTCGCTGTAGACAGCGGTGTCCATGTACGCCATGCCGTCCAGGGTCAGGGGCAGGGGCGCGAACCGGTCCGCCACGCGGGCCCGGATCGCCAGGAGCGGATAGACAGCGGCAGCCAGGACGAGCAGAACAAGCCCCGCAGCCCAGAGCGGCTTCCAAGAGATCTGACGGAGGCGCGAGAAGGCCCCCTGGTGCCCCAGCCACCACAGGAAATACCCTCCCACTAGCGCCAGGAGCACCCAGGCCTGGAGGTACAGCTTGAAGACGGTGTTCATGCGCACAAGGTGATCGTCGATGGCGACAAAGTCCACAAACGCCACGAGGGCCAGAGCGGTCCCGGCGAGAAGGAGCGCGAAACGGTGGTGAAGGGGAGCCTCTCGGAAGAGCACCAGGCCCGCGACGCCGGTCAACAGGACGAGACAGAGGGCGACGGTGGCGTAGCCCAGAAAAGTGAGCGCGGCAACGCCAGCCAAAAGGCCGAGAAGAGCAACGGCGTCCCGCGACGGCCGCTCCCCGACGGCGACCGCCTCGGGCACCAGGCCCATGGCTGGGGCGAGACGCGACAAGATGGGAACGGCGATCGCCAGCCGGAGCCCCAGGGCAAGAACGCTGACGAGAAGAAAGACCGGCAGGGCGTAGATGCCCAGGAAGGAGACGAGAGGCGTCTGCTCCGGGCTGGGCACGAGCTTCGTATAGAACGCGACATTCGTCTCCAGGTACGGTCCCCACAGAACGCCGCTCAGAAGGTAGACGGCGGCCAGGGTGCCGCCCGACCAGACGAGGACTCCGAGGGGATTGTCACGGCGGGCAAGCCGGGCGACCGCTACGGCAGCCGCTCCCAGGACCAGATACGTCGGGAAGTCCCAGGCGTTGGTGGCCCGCAGGGCGCCGACGCCGAGGCCCAGGCCGAGAACGGGCCCGACGAGATGGCTGAAGCCGAGCCGCCGCCCCAGGGCGAAGGCCGCCGCCAGAGCAAGCCCGATGGCCAGGATGGTCAACGGCAGAGCCAGAAGGTGGGCGTGGAGGTCCGCGAAGAGGAAGGTGAAGAAGGGGAACTCGGTGATCGGCGTGGGTATGTCCGGAGAGGACTGGGGGATCATGCGGCTCGGGTCCCAGTAGTTCTCATGACCGAGGGTCGCCTGCGAGAAGGTCTGGGGCACCCGCTCCAGCACTTGCCCCAGGCGCTCCGGCGAGACTTGGACGGCCTCCCAGGCTGGGGTGAGGGCTCGCTGCGCGCTTCGGCCAAGCTGGACGAGCCCGCCCAGGTTCCCCAGCACGCCCATGAGCGCGGCGCCGCCGATGCCGGCCAGGACCGGGCCCCAAGCGGGCGAAGGACGGGGCAGAGCGCGACGTGCGGCCTCGGCGAGGTTGTAGGAGACCGAGAAGGCCCCGCCGACGGAGAGGGCGAAGAAGAGAGGGACAGCCAGGTTGAAAGAGACCTCCGGAACGATGCCCGTGAGCCGAATGAGAACGGCGACCATGAACTGGCCGAAGTAGTAGTAGTTGAGGAAGCCTCCCGCGAACCACGGGTCGTAGGGAGGCATGAATGTCGAACGGGTGACGGCGTTGAGGTAGGCGAAGTCCATGGGTTTCTCGCCACCCCGGTATACCTC
>JACQUM010000024.1 GCA_016210295.1 Chloroflexota bacterium
CGTGGATGTCCTGCTCCTCGTACAGGTCCCCCCTACCACACCGAGGGCAGCCCTTGAGCCAAAGCATAGCGTTCATCTTCTCCCTTAGCGTTCCCTCTGACAGCCCAGCCCGGGCCGGGCATCTCCCGCTACCGCACCGTGTTCAAGCTCTGTACCCTGGTCTGCTCTGTAGTCATCAGTGCCAGTCTGTACCATGAACTGATATTCTCGCTGAACGGTTAGCTATTGACCTAATCGGAGAACAACGACAGCCGTACCGTCCGTCCATCACCGTAGCGTCTTGATGTATTCGACAATGGATTGAATCTCGGCGTCGGACAGCCGATCTCGGAAGTTCTGCGGCATGATGCCCGCCCCGAAGCCTTCAACGACTTTCGCATTAGGGTTCAGGATGGACTCGCGGAGATAGGCTTCGTCTGCCAGGACCGCTGAGCCATCGGTCAGTGGCTGTTCCGAGCCAAAAAGTCCCTTCCACGTCGGTCCGACGCTTGAGTTTCCGTCAGGCCTGTGGCACGCGGCGCATCCTATCTGCCGGGCCAACTGTGCTCCCAGTTCCGGACTTACCGTTACAGGCGTCCGTGTTGGGACAGCCGTATTAGTAAGCGTTGGCGTTGGCGTGGGGGTGGAGCTCGTACACGCCGCGAGAAGAGCGATGAGAGCAAGAGGAACGGCGATCAGGTCATAACGCTTCATGCCAACCTCCTAGACAACCATCAAGGAACCCAGCAGGGCGGCGCTCGAAAAGCCGTATTGTCCCACCGTGCACGCCGCCCTGCTCCTCATGGTCAGATGGAGCTATGGGGTTTGTCTAAGAGCAGCTCGGAGCCGCCGTGGGCATGAAGTTGTAGTCAATCCCCTGGCTCACCGGACCCCACGGCGCCTGGAAGTCTCGAACGGCCGTGTGGACGAACCAGGCGCCCGCGGTGCCTGGGGCCCCGCCGTGGACGTCGTTCATCATGTCGTGGAAGTGGGTGAAGCCGGGACCAAACTGGGCCTCAACCCGTGCCTGATCGTCCTTGCAGAAGACGCCAGGAACCCCGAAGGCCACCCAGTTCAGATTCTTTGCCTGCTTGAGGTCCATATTGTCAAAGTGCAGGCCAATCACCGCACCGGTGGGAAGCATGAACACCCGGTGGTCACTCATGTTGGGCATCATTGCGGGATCTACAGGCACCACCAGGGACGTGAGCTGCGCCCAGTATTTGCTGTCCTGCTCCAGTCCCCCCACTTGCCCCCGCAGCTGCGATACCTGGGATTGGAGGTTGGCTATCTCACTATCCTTGGCGTCCACCTCCTCCTGAGAGATACCGCTGCTACAGGCCCCCAAGGCAAGAAGGCCGATGACCACCATCACCCCCAAACCATATATCCGGCCGTTTCCCCAACGTCTCATAGCGCTGTCCTCCTTGAGAATATGCTGTCTTTTCATCCGGCAGGGCCTTCGCGGACCGACTAGGCGCCCCTTCTCTGGGTATCGGGGCTTGCCGTCGGAAACGCCTTCCAGGTTGCGGTGTTCTTACTTGTGGGTCATGGTGTTCCACCCCTCTCAAGAGTCTTGGGTTCCCTCGGCCCCATGCTAGAGGGCGATGAGGCAAAATAATGTCGGCTCGCCGGCGCCTCTTGGGGCGGGCGCCCCCGGCTGGGCGCCCATCGTACCCCTCTGCCTTCATGTCGCTGGGCAGGGCGGCAGTTGTGCTGCAAGGCTGCCCTGCGTCCAACGGCGTCCCTCTGCTACTTCCTGGCGAGTCCCTTCATGGGCTGGCCGCAGCAGATGGGCGCCTGCGCCTGCTGCCCTGCCTGCACCTCCACCTCTTGTACTGTCCCGCACCCAGCGCACTGGTAGGTAATCTTCTGTGTTGCCTGTGTTGCCTGTGTCGCCATAGTTCCTCCTCCTTCTCGTCTTGCTTGTGTATCCCTTCAACTAAGGCTCGGCCTGGAACCTCACGGATCAGCCAGTGATGACTCCCGCCACGGCAGCCTTGCAGCATCACAACCCGCGCCGCCAACTATGCGGCGTACACCCCTCCCGCCACCGCTCCATAGACAACGTGCACGCCTATGATGGCCATCGGCCCCATCCAACCCAGCTTGAGCCCCCAATAGCCTGGCGCCGGGACCTGATCCGAGTCCGACGCTGGCGCTGTAGCCATGCGAGGGTGAACCACCGGCATCATGCCGAAGGCCACTCCGGCCATCAGGGCATGGACCACCCCAAAGAGGGCGCTCCAACCCGCAACAGCCGTCCTGATTCCGAACGCTTGGAAGAGGGCAGCATACACGATGAAGAACACGACGCCCATCATCAGGTGCATCATCAACCCCAGCGCCCACGCTCCAGCGCCCTTGGGCAGGACCATGGTGCCCAGAGTCATGGGCATGTCCATCTTGAGCCCCATCATCCTGGCGCCCATGGACATCGCTGCCGTCATGGCAATGGCGCCTGCAAGGCCGCCCGCCACCGCCCGTGCAAAATCAAACTCCATCTCGGTCTCCTTTCACTCCAGGGCGTACCGCCCCCACAGCGCCCACGCCCCTGCAAGCCTCCTAGGCCGCTATCGAAGCCAGTGTGGCGTCTAAGTGCTTCTTGATCTCCCGTTTCGGCGCTGCTCCCACAACGATGTCAACAATCTCCCCACCCTTGAACAGCAGAAGGGTTGGGATGCCCTGGATCCCGTATTTGGCGGTGGTTGCCGGGTTCTCGTCCACGTTCAGCTTGATAAACTCGACCTTGCCCCGATACTCCTGCGCCAGCTCCTCCACCACGGGGGCCAGCACTTGGCACGGGCCGCACCAGGCCGCCCAGAAGTCCACCACTACGGGGGTCGTAGCCTTCAACACGTCAGCCTCAAAGCTCTTGTCTGTCGTTTCACGGCTCATGGTCTTCTACTCCTTTCAGCGGTAGTGGGTCCTGAGTACCATCCTAAAGGGCGATAAGGTAGAATAATGTCGGGCAGGCGACAAAACATCGGCAAGGAGGTGGGTGCTATGCCTAAGGTGTTTCCCTGGGGTCCCGGCAAACGACGAGCAAACGAAACGAGGACTACCGTGCCTGCCGTTGACTACCTGCAGCAGGTGGACATCTTTCGCAGCCTTCCCCAGGAGGAGCTTGATCTGCTCTTCCGTGGCATGATGGTGCGGGAGTGCAACCCTGGGACCGTCTTCTTCACTCCTGAGGACGCCACTGAGGAGCTCTTTATCCTGAAGCAAGGCCAGGTGCAGCTCTACCGCCTCACCTCAAGCGGCAAGCGCCTGGTGACAAAGCGGATCAGCCCCGGCACCGTGTTCGGAGAGATGGGCGTCCTGGGGCAGTCCATGCAAGGCTGCTTCGCCGAGGCGACAGAGGATAGCCTGGTGTGTGTCGCCAGGCGCGAGGACATTCTGAAGCTCTTCGAGGAGCGCCCTGAGGTCGCCCTTCGCCTGTTCGAGGCGGTAGGTAAGCGTCTCAAAGCCCTGGAGGACCGCCTCGAGCAGCTTGCATTCAGCCCCGTGAAGGCGAGGTTGGCGACCTTCCTCCTCGGGAACCTGGACCCTCAGACCGGGGCGGTCTCCGGCTTCACTCACGAAGAGATAGGAGACACCATCGGGACCATCCGGCAGACGGTGACGGAGACGCTGAACGAGATGCAGCGGCAGGGGCTGGTAAAGGTGGGCCACAAACGGATAGAGGTCCTCCAGCGCAAGGCTATCGAAGACCTGGCCGCCGAAGGTGGGCTGGTGTTGCCCGGGTGAACGCCTCCAAACGTGGTCGCAACCCACGCCCCGCCCCTGCAAATCCCAGTTCAGGTAGAATGAGCTCTCACACAGCCAGGGCGGGACGGCCGCCAACCCCCAGGGATGGTTGAGCGGGATGCACCAGGTTGAAACCCTCCTGTTAGACTTCGTTCAAGGCGTCTACAACGCCGTCGGCTGGCCGGGCGTCGTCCTGATGATGGCCATCGAAAGCGCCTGCATCCCCCTGCCCAGCGAGCTAATCATGCCCCTGGCAGGCTGGTTCCTCATCTCAGACAGGGGCCTAGGGGCGGAGTGGGTCTTCCTCCTGGCCCTTCTGGGGGCCTTGGGGAACCTGCTGGGGTCGCTGGCGGCCTACTATGCAGGCGCCATCGGCGGGCGTCCCTTCCTCGAGCGCTACGGCAAGTACCTCCTCGTCTCGAGGCACGACCTCGACTTCGCCGACCGGTGGTTTCGCCGGCACGGCGAGGCCACCGCCTTCGTGTCAAGGCTGCTGCCGGTCGTGCGCACCTTCATCAGCCTGCCGGCGGGCATCGCGCGGATGAACGTGGTCAAGTTCTCCATCTTCACCTTCCTGGGAGCCTACCCCTTCAGCCTCGCCCTGGCCTACGGCGGCTATCTCCTGGGCGAGAAGTGGGAGCGGGTCCGTGACCTGGTGCGGCCCTTTGAACTCCCCATCATCGCGGTCATCGTGGCCTTTGCAGTGTGGTACGTCTGGCGGCACTACAAGCGAGCCTGGCGGCCGGACCAGGCCCCCACGGAGACCGGCGAGTAGAGCGACGGAGCAGTTCCAGGAGTACCATGATGCCGCAGCCTGAAGGCTGCGGTCCACAAATACCCCCTCTCCCTTGAGGGAGAGGGTTGGGTGAGGGTGATCACATGTCCCTAGACCTCCACCAGACCGCCACGCAAATAGCAGAGATGGCCTCCCACCTGCGCCGGCGCCAGCTCGACTGGCGTTCCCGCCTCCAGACCGGCCTCGCCACCCTTGCCTCCGCCGACGCCCCGCGCCTCGAGGCCAAGCGCCAGGTCGGCAAGGTCACCTGGCTCGTCGCCGGGGCCACCAACGGCCTCGCCCCAACCGTCGCCCCCCCGCCCCTGCCGGCCAGCTACACCGTCGTCGCCGTGGACGGCTCCCACATAGACGTGGACCGCCACAGCCCTGCCCGCTGCTTCCTCATCAACATCGGCCTCTGCCATCTCACCTACGGCCCTCGCCCCGGCGCCCGCCTCTCCAGCCATCCCACCCTCTACGCCGCCGACGATGACCTCGTCCTCGCCGACCCTTCATCCCAGCTCAACCGCTCCAACGTCGAAGGCCCTCTGCTGGGCCTCGTCCGCACCGTCGCCGAGGTGGAGGCCCTCGCCGACGCCCTCGAAGCCCTCCCCAGCGACCTGCCCGTCCTGGGCCTCGTGGACGGCTCCCTCATCCTGTGGGGGCTCGCCGGACAGGCCCAGCCCGACTTCGTGAAACGCCGCATCCTGGACGATGGCCTCCTGCCCGCCCTCGACCGCCTCCAGCGCCTGGCGGCATCGCGCCCCCTCGCCATCGCCGCCTACATCAGCCTCCCAGGCAACCGCGAGGTCGTCAACCTCCTGCGCCTCCACCACTGCCCCTACCAGCCCGCCAACTGCGACCTCCACTGCAAGCAGGTCCCCCCAGGCCAGCGCGGCTGCGACCCCGTGGACGGCCTCCTGGAC
>JACQUM010000023.1 GCA_016210295.1 Chloroflexota bacterium
GGTAGGCGGCGAATGTCTTGAGGGAGGCGATCTTCCGGGCGATGGTGGTGGGCGCGTACTGCCTCTCATTGAGGGACAGGACGTAGTCCGTCACCAGTTCGCGGCTCACGTTCTTCCAATCGAAGTGTCCGTTGGAAGCGGGGAACTTTGAGCGGATGAACTCGGCGAACTGGGCAAGATCGTTGCGGTAGGCCTCGGCGGTGTTGGCCGAGAAGCCTTTGACCGCAGACAGATAGACCAGAAAGTTCTGTATTCTTTCCTTCATACCCTTTCCCTTCCCTCTCCTCTACCCTACGACTTCGCAAGGACGCCAGAGGTTATGTAGCTCCTAGATAATCTTATCACAAAGAGAGCAACCTGTCCACTGCCTGTGAGAAGTTTCCTGCAAAATCGTGAGAATTCCCGGGGAGAGAGGGGGGAAAGTGCTACGACACCAGAGAAGACAGACTGTTTGACCTGCTGGTGAAGCAGGTTGACAGGCCATGCCAAGAGGGGAGCCAGGCCTCGCAAGAACGTCGCCTCCATAAAGGGCCGACAGATGGACTCTCTTACGATTGTAAGGTCCAGCTTTTACCGGGGGGTCATCTCTCGTCGAGGGAGACGGCTCCTTGAGGGACGGTAGAGACCCTGGCAGAATGGTGCCAGGGCCCGAAGGAGGTGGGACAGGTGGGAGCGGATTATCTGGCGGCCATCGGTATAGGGTTGGACCCGAACCTGGTCAGCGCCGGGGGCGTGGTGGTCACCTGGCACGGCCTGTTCACCTTCCTGGGCGTGCTGGTGGTGATCCTGTGGGCGCTCCGCCAGCAACGCCGCTATGGGCAGGCGGACGGCATCTCCGAGGACGCGGTCTATGGAACAGCTATCTGGGCGATCATCGGGGGAATCGTGGGGGCGCGGCTCATCCATGTGATAGACAACCTGGACTACTACCTTGCCACGCCCTTCGTCCAGCTCTCCTTCTTCGGCCTCGGTGTTCCTTTCCCCACGTTCCTCATGGTGTGGGCGGGCGGTATCGGACTCATCGGGGGGATCGTGGGGGCGGCCATCGCGGGCTCGATCTACGCGCGTCGAAAGGGGTACCCCGTGGGCCGGATGGTGGACCTGCTGGCGCCGGGGATTCCCCTGGGGCAGTTCGTGGGCCGCATCGGCGACATCGTCAACGGGGAGCACATCAGCGCGTTCACCAATGTTCCCTGGGCCTTCTTGTACACCCATCCGGGCAGTCCGAGCTATGGCCTCCGGCCCCAGCATCCGGCCATCGCCTACGAGATGGTCTGGGACCTCGTCATTTTCTTCGTTGCCCTCAAGCTCATCGACCGCCTGAGGCCGAACGGGATGGTCTTCTTCAGCTTCCTGGCCCTCTACGCCCTGGGACGTTTCTTCATCCAGTTCTTCCGGCAAGACCCCCTGTGGTTTCTTGGCCTCCAGGAGGCGCATATCCTTTCCCTCGTGATTCTGGCGGCGGCGGTGCCAGTCTTGGCGGCACGAGCCCATTTCGTCCGAGCGGCTCAGAGCGCGGGAGCGCCGAGGGGCAGACCCTCTCCAGAAGCCATGCGACGACCTCCTACCTGGAAGGGCCGGTAGGGAGCTACCCAGACACTGGTTTGACTGTGCCCCCCGCGCAGGGAGAGCATTGCCCTTGCCTGCCTAGCTCAGGGTCTCAGCAGGGTGTTGAAAAAGGGGAGTGCAGTCCCGAGCATCGGGATTGCCGGGGGTCTGGGGGTGTTCCCCAGATACATTCCCCACCCCCTTCCCTTCGGCTGGCTCAGGGCATGCTTGGCCAGGAAGGGGGACAGGGGGATGGTCGTCCCGACGAGTCGGGATTCATCAGCCCGTTAGAGAAACGAGCAGCCCTGTTCGAGTTTTTGGTGTGGCGGGAATAGTCGCCAACAGAAAGTGAAGTCTCAGCGGACAAGGGGCAGGCTACTGCTGGAGGGAGCGAAATCGAGCAGAGAAACCTCCATCGTCCCGTTCGGGCTGCGGGGATCGGTGTTGAAGGTGTAGACGATGCCGATCTCTCCCTGCATCTCGGCAAGGCGGTCGCCGAGGCGGAAGGCGACGGCGTCCCAGACCGCGTTGCCCTCTCGCATCTTCAGGCGGGCATGGGTCCCGTCGCCCAGGGAGCGGGCGTCGAGAACGAAGAGGTTGCGAGCCAGAAAAGAGGGCTGGCGGTTGCCGAGCCCGTAGGGGGCGAGATCCTGGAGGAAGCGCATGGTGGGGCCGGGGAGGGAGGAGAGGGGAGCCTCGGCATCGATGGCGAGAGTGGGCCGCAGGTCGAGGTTGGCTAGCTCCTCTCGGGCGATCTCCTGGAGGCGGCGACGCAGAGGCTCCAGGTTGGCGGCGGGAGTGGTGAAGCCTGCGGCCTGGTGGTGACCTCCGAAGCGGAAGAGGAGATCGGCGCACTGGGCGATGGCGGCGGTGACGTCGAACTCGGTGATGCTGCGGGCGGAGCCGCGGACATAGTCGCCGTCCTGCTGGTAGACAATAGCGGGCCGATAGTACTGCTCCGCAAGCCTCCCGGCCACAAGGCCGACGATTCCCGCCGGGAAGTCGGCGCCGCCAACCATGAGGAGCGGGCCGAGCGGGCCTTCGGCCTCCTGGCGATGCAGCTCCTCCTCGGCCCGGGCGAGAGCCTTCTGCGTGAGCTCCTGGCGGCGAGAGTTGAGCAGGCCGAGCCGATCGGCGAGGGCCTGGGCTTCGACCGGGTCTTGGGTGAGGAGGAGGCGAAGGCTGGGTTCGGCGTGTTCAAGACGTCCGGCAGCGTTGAGGCGGGGGGCGAGGATGAAACCGATCGTTTCGTGATCGAGGGAAGAGAGAGCCACGCCTGCCTGGCTGGCGAGGGCCTGCAGGCCGGGCCTCTGCGTGCGCCGTAAGGCCTGGATACCGCGACGGACGATGTAGCGGTTCTCTCCGATGAGCGGAGCGACATCGGCCACGGTGCCCAGGGCGGCGAACTCCAGAAGGCTCTCGTCCCAGGGCCGGCCCAGGGCGGAGAAGAGGGCCTGGGCCAGCTTCAAGGCGAGACCGACTCCCGCCAGTTGGGGCCATGGGTAAGGGCGGGAGCCGGGAAGGTGAGGGTTGACGGCGGCGAGGGCATGTGACCAGTCCCCAGTCGGAAGGTGGTGGTCCGTGACGATGATGTCGAGGCTCTTGGGGACTTCACCGCCGTCTTGGAGACCTGTGATGCCGCAGTCGGCGCTGACAACCAACGTACAGCCTCTGTCTCGAAGGATGCGAAGGGCCGCAGAGTTAAGCCCATGGCCTTCGTTCACGCGGTGGGGGATGTAAGGGATGGGATCGGCGCCAAGGGCTTGGAGTGCTTCCACGAGGAGGGCCGTGGCGGAGATGCCGTCGGCATCGAAGTCGCCGTAGACGGCGACCCTCTCGCCCCGGTAAAGGGCTTGAAGGAGCCGCCCCACGGCGCGCTCCATGTCGGGGAGCAAGAAGGGATCGGCGCGGAGACGTTCGTCGGCGGCGAGGAAGCGCTCCGCCTCTTCCTGAGAGGCAATGCCCCGGTTGTGGAGGAGATGAGCGACCAGCGGTGGATAGGAGGCCAATGCCCGACGGACCTCTTCCGGCGGAGGCGACGCGAGCCGCCACCGGCTCCCAGGGCCCATGCGGGCGCCTAGGGCGTCGTGGAGGTGCTGGTCCCCGTCGAGGCCCCCGTCTTAGGAGCCACTGCCGCGGTCGATGATTCAGGTGGAGTGGCGCTCGCTGTCGGTGGCTCTTGGGTGGGGAAGTCGTGATGCTCGCCCCGCCGGATCATCCTGCGGAGAATCTCTCCCCTGCGGTGGAACTCCTTGAAGACGAGGACTGCGTTGCGCCCGCCGAAGCCGAAGGAGTTGGACAGGGCCGCCTTGACTCGCCGCCGGCGAGCGACGGTGGGGATGTAGTCCAAGTCGCACTCAGGGTCGGGATGCTCCAGGTTGATGGTGGGAGGAATGATCTCATGCTGGATGGCGAGCACGCAGATGGCGGCCTCCAGGGCCCCCGCGCCGCCGAGAAGGTGCCCGGTCATGGACTTGGTGGAGCTGATGGGGACGTCATAGGCCCACTTCCCCAGGGCGCTCTTCACCGCGCGGGTCTCCGTCGGGTCGTTGAGGGGAGTGGAAGTCCCATGGGCGTTGATGTAGCCCAGGTTCCTTGGCGCTACGCCTGACTTTTTCAGCGCCTCTCGAATGGCGCGTGCCACCTGTTCTCCCTCGGGAGCGGGACGGGTCAGATGGAAGGCGTCGGAGGTGGTGGCGTAGCCGGCCAGCTCCGCGAGGATAGGGGCATGTCGCGCCTGGGCGTGCTTGAGGGACTCCAGCACCAGGACCACGGCACCTTCGCCCATCACGAAACCGTCCCGCTCGGCGTCGAAGGGTCGAGAGGCCTTGGTGGGCTCCTGGTTGCGTTTGGTCGAGAGGGCGCCGAGCTGGACGAAGCCGGCGAAGACGAGGGGATTGATGCACGCCTCCGCGCCTCCCGCGATGGCCACCTGTACCTTCTCCTGGCGAACGAGCTCGGCGGCCTCTCCGACGGCGACCGCCCCGGTGGCGGCGGAGGCGACGGGTGCGAAGGAGGGCCCCTTGGCGCCCAGGGCGATGGAGACCTGGGCGCTGGCCATGTCGCTGCTCATCGAAGGGACAAGGAAGGGGCTGACCCGGGACGGGCCGCGCTCCATGAGGACCTTGGCCTGCTCCCAGGCGGTGCCGATCCCTCCGAAGGCGCTGGCGATGCAGACGGCGACCTCTCCCGCTCCCTGAGGCGTGATTTGCAAGTGGGCGTTCTCCACGGCTTGCTTCGCGGCGGCCAGGGCGAACTGGATATAACGGGGGGTGGTCCTCGCCTCTTTGGCTGGGAGGTACTGGCTGGGGTCGAACTCCTTGACCTCGGCGGCGATGCGGGCTTCATACCCCTCGGCGTTGAAGAGGGTGATGGTGCGGACGCCGGACTCTCCGGCGATGAGGCTCTTCCACGTGGTGGGCCAATCGTTGCCCAAGGGAGTGACCATGCCGATGCCGGTGACGACGACGCGAGCCATGAGCCGCCTCCTCTGCCCCTATTCTCTGCGAAGCGCAGTTATTATACTCGCAAGATTCTCCCTTGCAATCACCTTTCTGGGTGGTTGCAAGACTCTTGGAGAAAAAAGGCGAAGGACTGAGCCGTCCGACCTAAGCAGACGGTCAGGAGCGCCAAGGAAGTCGTCCTAGCGGAAGCCGCCGTCCAACTCCTTATCTCCTCGGTCTCTTGAGAAGCTGGCGAAGGCCTCGAACAGTCGGAGCGGTTCGTCTTTCTGTCGTCCTTGACACGCGTGGGGAGGCGTCCGTATCGTTGGCGGCGTGGAGACGGAGAAGAGGCTGGCGGGGAAGACCGCTCTGGTTACCGGCGGCTCTCGGGGGATAGGGCGGGCCATCTCTCTGGAGCTGGCCCGTCTCGGCGCGAACGTGGCCATCAACTATTTCCGCAATCCACGCGCTGCCCGCGAGACGGCGAAGGAGATCGGGGCCCTTGGAGTGCGCGTCTCCATGCACAAGGCCCATGTGGGCGACCCTGAGCAGGTGGAGGCGATGTTCCGAGAGGTCCAGCAGACCTACGGGAGCCTGGACATCCTCGTGAACAACGCAGCCTCCGGTGTCCAGAGGTCCGCTCTGGAGCTGGAGACGAAGCACTGGGACTGGACGCTGGACATCAACGCCCGGGGGCCATGGTTGTGCACCAAGGCGGCGGTCCCCCTGATGGCGGGGCGGCGGGGGAGGGTGGTCAACATCTCCAGCCTGGGCTCGCAGCGGGTGATGGATGTCTATATGGCGGTGGGCGTCTCCAAGGCCGCGCTGGAGGCCCTGACCCGTTATCTGGCGGTGGAGCTGGCGCCTTGGGGAATTACGGTGAACTGCGTTTCCGGCGGCATCGTGGCCACGGAGGCGCTGGAGCACTTCCCGAACCGGGAGGAAATGCTGGCTGCGGCCGAGCGCCAGACGCCGGCGGGGCGGATGGTGACGACACAGGACATCGCCCATGTGGTGGCTTTCCTCTGCTCCGACGAGGCACAGATGATCGTGGGGCAGACCATCGTCGTGGACGGGGGGATGTCCCTGGTGTGGACTAGCTCCGCCAGAGGAGCATGAGCCGCGTGGGGGCTGAGCGCCTGTGCCGGGCGCCTCCATCCCCAATGGGCCCTTGGGTTCCGCTGGAGCGGCGGCGGCAATGTGGCTAGCGGGGGTCTCGCGGCAGCGTCGCCTCCCGGGAGACGCCGGCCCGGCTGCGCTTGACGTGGCGGTATATGTACACGCCAAGGAGGGCGACGATGACGAGGATGACAGGGATGTCGAAGGGACGCATGACCGAGCGGATCTTCTCCCAGTGCTCGCCGGCGAGATAGCCAGCGTAGGCCAGTCCCCAAGACCAGGGAAGGCTGCCGAGAAAGGTGAGCAGGACGAAGACCACGAAATTTGCCCGAGCCACGCCCGCGGGGAAGCTGATGAAGGTCCGAACCACGGGCAGCACGCGCGAGAGGAGAATGGCCCAGTTGCCGTAGCGGGAGAACCAGCGGTCGGCGGCTGCCAGGTCGTGTGAGGAGATCAGGACGTACTTCCCGTATTTCTCGATGGCCGAGCGGCCCCCCCAACGCCCGACGGCGTAGGCTGCCACCGACCCGATGACGTTGCCGACGGCGCCGTAGAAACCCGCGAGCAGGGTGTAAGAGGCATCGAGCCCTTGCGCTTTGACGAGCATCCAACCGCTGAGGGGCATGATGATCTCACTGGGAAGCGGGATGCACGCGCTCTCGATGGCCATCATCACCACGACGCCCGGCCATCCAATCGTGGTGTAGACCTGCGCTACGAAGGCGAGGACCTGGCGCTCGATCTCGATCACCCGCTGAGTCCTCCGTGCTGGCTCCTCGGAGAGGGAAGCGCATGAGTGGGACTGTCCGACTGAAAGGGCTACGGTCGGCGCGGAGGCAGGCCGAGGGGAGTCCCCTGGATGTTGTAGAGGTCCTCCTTATGGCCGGGCTGGATGCACTGGTGGAGGCGGCCGCGGATGGCCATGGTGTGCTGCATCTGGGCCACCTCGTCGGCTCTGGTCTCGCTCTCCCAGACACCGATGCGCCCCAGCTCGTCGCCGTCCTGGCTCGCAAACCGGAACCCCGTGATGAAGCCCTTCTGCTGGGAGAAGAAGACGTGCATCTCCTCCAGCAGCCGTTCCACCTCGGCGCGGCGTCCCGCTAACGGTCGCATCAGGGATATGCGGACAACTGGCATCGCTCTCTCCTTTTCCGGCCCTCTGCCAGCTAGGGCCGAAGGGCGATAAGGGTGTGCTTCATCATCGGCCTCGGCTCCTCGGTCTGTCAAGGAGCAGGGCCGATCGCTTTGCGGAGAACGAAGCCGGATGGTATCTTTGGGAAGGATTGGGATAGGAAGGCGTTCATGTCCTCTCAGACGCTCCCCGCTATCACAGGCCTTCCGGTGGGCTGGGCCTTTCCTGTCATGGATGTGGACCTGTCCGCCGAGGCGGTGCATCGCTACATCGAGGCGGTGGGGCGTGGAAGCGCAGTGCGCGATCCGGAGGGCGGAGAGGTCGTGCCTCCGGCGGGGTTGGTGGCCCTGTGCCTGGGGGCCTGCCTCCGTGCGGTCAAGCTTCCGGAGGGGACTCTTCACATCTCCCAGGACATAGAGGTCCTCGGTCCAGTCAGGGTCGGCGAGAGGCTGGCGTTGCGCGCGACCATCGAGGAGCGCAACGACCGCGCCGGGGTGACGCTCGTGAGCGTGGACTTCTCGGCGAGGGACGAGCGGGGCCGCGAGTGGCTGCGAGGGAAGGCCACCCTTCTCGTCCCGCTGAGAAAGGAGGGGCCGTAGTGCAGCGGGGGGACCCACTTCCTAGTCTCACGAAGCCGATAGGGCAGGAGACCCTTCGGAAGTACGCCCACGCCTCCGGCGACTTCAATCCCCTCCACCTTGACCCGGCCTACGCGGCCACGACCCAGTTCGGTGGGACCATCGCCCACGGGATGCTCCTGATGGGCTATCTTTCGGAGGTCATGACTCTTGCCTTCGGGTACGACTGGGCCGCCACTGGGCGTCTTCGAGCGCGGTTCCGGCATCCGGCTCGGCCGGGAGACGCGGTGACGATCGGTGGCAAAGTGACGGAAGTGGTCACCGAGACGGAGGGCGCAAGGGTGCGCTGCACGGTGGAGTGCCGTATCCAGGACGGGACGGTGGTAGCCTCAGGGGACGCCTCGCTGGTGATACCCTCGAAGCAAGGTTAGAGAGGAGGGAGGAAGCAGTGACACAGAAGAGCGCCTCGTCGCGGCCTTTCCGGGTCGCCGTGGACGCCGTGGGCGGCGACTACGCGCCCCAGGAGGTGGTGAAGGGGGCCATCGAGGCCGCGCGGGAGGACGGCGCCACCGTCTTCCTGGTGGGCCCTCCGGAGAAGGTGGAGCCGGAGTTGAAGAAGCACGACATTCAGGGTCTCTCCGTGCACCTGGTCCCCTCGGAAGACGCGGTGAAGGAGGGAGAGCAGCCAGCGCTGGCGCTGCGCCGCAGCCCCCGGGCCTCGGTCCTGGTGGCGACGAGCCTGGTGAAGCAGGGGCAGGCCGACGCTGTGGTCAGCATGGGGTCCACGGGGGCTCTCATGGCCAGCGCAGCCATCCTCCTGGGCCACATCGAGGGGATCGAGCGGCCTGTCCTGGGCGGGCCCTTCCTCGGGTACGCGCCCACCATGGTCTGCCTGGACATGGGCTCCAACGTGGACTGCCGCCCTGCCCAGTTCGTGGACTTCGCCGCCATCGGCACCGCCTTCTGTCGGGAGTATCTGGAGGTTCCCAACCCCACCGTGGCGCTCCTCAACGTGGGGTCGGAGGAGGGAAAGGGGAGCCGGCAGATCAAGGAGGCCTACGCCCTCCTGAAGGCGAGCAAGCTCAACTTCATCGGCAACATTGAGGCCCACGAGATCCTGGCCGACAAGGCCAACGTGGTGCTGTGGGA
>JACQUM010000027.1 GCA_016210295.1 Chloroflexota bacterium
CTCCACGTGCTGGTGAAGCTGCTGAGCACCATCACCCTGGTGCTGGCCCCCATCTTCATCTAGCCATCGAGTCAGCGGAGGTAGCGGCGGGGCGGCATGGCCGCCCCGCCGCTCTCGTTCTGGAGAGCCCAGGGCTACTTCACCACGATAGGCAGCAACATCCCCGCCTCGTAGTGGCCTGGGAGCCGGCAGGCGAACTCGTAGTCGCCCCCCACGCGAAACGTGAAATCCAGGGTCTTCGAGGCACCAGCCGGAAGGTCCTTCGCCTCTATATATGCCACGGCATCGGAGGGCTTCGTCAGGCCGCGTGGCATGATCATGAGCTCGTGGGAAACGGTGCCTGTGTTCTTGGCGGCGAACCGGTACGAAGTCCCACGGGAGAAAGCGGCCAGGGACGAGTTGATCTTGAACTCGGAGAGGGCGACCTGGACCTCTTGAGGAGGCTGGCTAGCAGCGCAGGCAGCGAAGAGCAGAGAGAGGACGGCCAAGAGCGTGACCGTCCATATCCGATTCGGCAAGAAGCACCTCCAAAAAGACCCCGGGCGTTCCCCCCGACGCCCTTCATCTTAGAGCTTGAGCATGGGTCAGAGAACCCCCCAGCCCTGACTCGCCTCAGTGAACCCTTGCCAGGCCGTTTTAGGATGGATGGCGAAAACGAACCAGAAAGAGCCGTTGAATTTTCCTAACCCCGGGTGATATAATCGGTCAGCCGCTTCGAGACGGAAAGGGGAGCTTATGCCTAAGAGACTCAGTGGCCTTTCTCGGCAGAGAGTTACTCCATACCTCCGCGGCGGCCTCCTGGGGGCTGTGGCCACCCTGGCGACCGTGTTCCCCGTCCTCGCAGACGAAGCGCACCTGCACGGCGCCGGATCCATCGATCTGACCGGTGGACCCCTCCTCTGGGGATGGGCTTCATTGGCGGGCATCTTCGCCTTCCTCATCCTTTCGCGATTCCTCCTTGTCAAGAGCATGGCCGTGCAGACGGCGGGCACGGCGGCTCCCGTGGGCTACTTCGCCACCATCCGGCAGTTCAGTCGCAACGCCCGTCTCTTCCTGGCCTACTCCCTCCTGGCGGGTCTTGGGACGGGCATCTGGGGGGTAATGTTCAACCTCTACCTGCTCAGGATGGGCTTCCCCGTCACCTTCATTGGGACCTTCTGGCTGGTCAACATGCTCAGCCACGGCGCGGCATCCTTGCCCGCCGGCTTCATCGCCGACCGGTTCGGACGACGTCGGGCATTCTTTATCGCCACGCTCCTGAGCGTAACCGCCCAGGGGAGCCTCCTCTTCACCCTGGAACCTTCTATCATTCTCGTCCTGGCCGCCATCGCCGGGTTCGGCGAGGCCTTCCACGGCGTGACCGGCGCGCCGTTCATGATGGAGAACAGCGAGCCTCAAGAGCGGCCCCACCTCTTCAGCCTGAACGCCAGCTTCCTGCAGCTCTCCAACTTCGGAGGGAGCCTGGCCGGCGGCCTTCTTCCTTTGCTCTGGGCCACGACCCTCGGCATCCCGCCCGTGGACCCCTCTGCGGCTCGATGGGCCCTGGTGACAGGCCTTCCTCTCACTCTCGGAGCCTTGCTGCCCCTGGTCTTCATGCGGGAGAAGTCCGTGGAGCTGGCGGAGAGCTTGAAGGACCTGATTACCCTGCGCTACGTGGTCCACTTCCGCATCGTGATGCAGTTGACGTTGCTGAGCCTGGTAGTCGGCGTTGCCTTCGGGCTCACCGTCCGTTTCTTCAACATCTTCTTCCAGGACATCTTCAAGGCCACGTACAGCCAGGTGGGCACCATCCTGGCCATGGGCGCCCTGGCCGGAGCGGGCTCCATCCTGATCTCTCCAGTAGTGGCCCAGCGGTGGGGCCAGGTCAAGGGCATCCTCGTCACCCAGGTCCTCTCCATCCCGCTCCTGCTGATGATCGCTTTTCTTCCTTCTCTCTCCGCGGTCACGGTGTTCTTCCTGGTGAGAGGCGCCGTCTACAGTATCGGCCTGCCTCTGCGCAACCAGCTCTCCATGGAGTTCATCGGCTCCAAGGAGCGGGGGACGACCGCCGGGTTCACTCACACCGCCTTTGACGTAGGGGGTGGGCTGGGAGCAGGGCTGGCGGGCCTTCTCATAACCGGGACGGGGTTTACTTCCGCCTTCACCGTCGCCGCGACGCTCATTCTGGTGCCCGCCATCCTCTACTACGTGTTCTTCGCTGGCCTGGAGGCCAGCCGGCAAGCGACAACCAGGGTCCCCGCCCCCGTGCCAGCGGGAAGGCTATCGACCGCCGACTCGAGGCCAGCATAGAGCCTGCCCCCCTTCGGTCCACTTGCCGTTGCCGCACCGAGCGTCCTGACATGCCACACGGTTGCTCTAGCAGGTTGCTGAAAAACCCTTCGACCATCCCCCTGTCCCCCTTTCTAGCCAGGAAGGGGGTGGAAATTATATCTGGGGGGCACCCCCAGACCCCCGGCCCTTCGTCTGCGCTCAGGGCAGGCTCCGGGACTTCGCCCCTCTGCACTCCCCTTTTTCAACACCCCGCTAGAGGCGACCGCCCGTCTTTCGTCGCCTTCAGAATTGTGGTATAAAAGAGACACTCTGAAAGCCACTGTGCGAGAACCCCTGGTCGATGACCCAGCGGTGCTTGCCGAGGACGAGGAGAATTATCTGGAAGGAAGGAGCACCGCGTGAACCTCTTCGTGGGGAACCTCGCCGAAGATGTCACGGACGATGATTTGAGGACTCTCTTCACCACCTATGGTGAGGTGGCCTCAGCCACCGTGCTGAAGGATCGCTACTCGGGACGGTCCCGGGGCTTTGGGTTCGTAGAGATGCCCAACAACGCCCAGGCGGAGGCCGCTATCAACGGCCTGAAGGGAAAAGACCTGAAGGGCAAGAGTCTCACAGTCGATCAAGCTCGGCCCAGAAGTGACACGAGAGGCGGCCCCCGCGGTGGCGACTCCGGAGGCTACCGAGGAGGAGGATCGCGAGGCGGTGGCGGCGGCAGAGGATCCCGCTATTAATGCCCCCCTGGCAAGGTTGACGGGCATCCACATCGCCCTGAAACAAGCGCAGAGGCTCTGCAGCCACCTTTCCGGTTAGCCTCTCCGGTTGCTCCGCCAGCAACCGAAGGGATTGGCGTTCCTACTTCGACGCCTCGCGGATCCTGGCGACTAGGTCGGCCCGGTTAGGGACACCTTCTAGCCGCCACACCTCCTGTCCCGACCTCAGAAGGACGAAGGTTGGGACAACCGTGACGCCATACCGCTGCACCAGCTGGCGGCCGACGGCGTCGTGGAAGTTGGCCCGAAGCACCACCCCGATCCCCCGCACGTCTCTTTCGATCCCGTCCACGACGGGCCTGGCGCTCAGGCAGACGATTCAGTAGTCGGAGAAGAACTCGACCAGCACGGGCCTGTCCGACTCGATGAGTGCCTCCGCCCCTTGCACCGTCGTCACGCCGGTCGGCCCCGAACGCAGGAGGAGCTGGGCGGCAGCCAAGAGAAGAATGACAAGAAGAAAGGCGCCAACCCTCACGGGCGAAATCCCTCGCGAGAACAGGAACCCCCCCGCGATGACGAGGATGACAAGCGCGGTGGCAAGGTAGGAGGTCTGGTTCAGAAAAGAGAACAAGGGCTGGTCCCCTATGGCCCGAGTGACGCTTGAGGGCTTCCTCTATGGTGCAGCCAGGCGTGCATGCGCCAGCCCACCGGCAGTCAGGCCAGGTGTACTGGGCCCCCAACCTGAGTGGGCCGTCCGCTGCGGAGCAGGAGCACCAGCGGCGTCGCCGCCAGGACGATCGCCGCGAAGATGACGATGGACAGCATGTAGGACCCCGTCACGTCGAAGATATAGCCCATCAGCACCGGCCCCACCATCCCCGAGGCGATGGTGGCCCCCACGAGCAGCCCCTGGATGGCGCCGAAGGCCCGCCCACCGAACAGGAGGGCCACCAAGATGGGCCGCCCCGGGATCATGCCGCCGAAGGCGACCCCGAAGAGAAGCGAGAACAGGAAGGCTATCCACAGGTTAGTCGCCACCAGGAGAACGAGGTAGCCTGCTACCTGGCCCAGGAGGAGTCCCGCCAGCACCAGCCGGTGGTCGAACGCGTCGAGGAGAGAGCCCACGGCCAGCCGTCCGATGCCGCTGAGGACGAACACGAACGTGACGGTGAGTGCCGACGCCTCGGGGCTGAAACCGAGGGCCTGGAAATAGGGGATCTGCTGGACCAGCAGGCCGCTGGTGCCAATGCCCTGCGCCCCGAAAAGGACAGCGAGGACCCAGAAAATGCGGCTCCGCAGCGCCTCTTTCACCGTCATCCCCGTCATGTGCGCCCGCCCGCTGGCCGCCAGGTCCTGCGCGGACGGCGCCGCCGGCTCCGGGCGCCGCTCGCCGTCTGGCAGTTGTCCGTAGTCCTCGGGACGCGAACGTGCCACGAAGGCCAGGGGGATGCCCACCACCAGGAGCCCCGCTCCCAGAAGCACCAGAGACGACCGCCAGCCCACCGCCTGCTCCAGGGCGACCACCAAGACCACGAAGGGAGCCCCGAAGACGGGCCCCAGCATGGCCAGGCCCATCGCCCGCCCGCGCAGCCTTCGGAACCACCGGGCCACGGCCACGACCCACGAGACACCGTGGGAGGCTGCGCCCACGCCGATCGATGCGAGGAGGAACAGCAGGTAGAAGGCCCAGATGGACGAGATGGTGCTCAAAAGAATCATTCCCACACCGCCGAGGATCACGCCGATGAGAATTATCCTCCTGGGGCCCCAACGATCGTTCAGGATGCCGAAGACGGGGTCCAGGACGCCTGTCTCCAACTGCCGGAGAGAGAAGGCCCCCGAGGTCAGGGCGCGGCTCCACCCGAACTCTTTCAAGATGGGCAGATAGAAGACCTGGAACCCCAGGAAAAAGGCAATGGAGAGGTAGGTGTTCATCGCGACGCTCGCCGCCACGATGTACCACCCGTAGAAGACGCGGGGCCGGGTCGCGCGGGCCGGGGTTACAGTCTGCTGAGAACCTATCATCATCGTGGCCTACCGGTCTGGGGGTCTGCCCTGAGCTTACCGAAGGGATGTCCTCCAGACATCGTACGCTTCCCCTCCCTATCGAGGAAGGGGGAATTTAGGGGGCCGGTCAGAGGATTCTTCCGCCAACCGCCAGATGTTCCGCAAGAACGCGTTGCGAGATGACACCTTAGGTTAGCTGAGTGTCCCCTTCGTGGAGGGGATGCCGCCCATCCTCTCATCCTGGCTTGCCGCCCAGGCCAGCGCCTTGGCCAACGCCTTGAAGACCGCCTCCGCCTTGTGGTGGTCGTTGAAGCCTGCCAGCACGCGGACGTGCAGGGTAAACCGTCCCTCGCGGGCGAAGCTCTCCAGCACGTGGTGCACCAACTCCGAGCGCAGGTCGCCGATATGAGAGGTGGCGAAGGAGGCTTCCACGACGGCGTAGCCTCTCCCGCCCAGGTCCACCGCCACCAGAGCCAGCGCCTCGTCGAGAGGTACCGTCGCGTCTCCCATGCGCCGGACCCCTACCCTTTCCCCCAGCGCCCTGTCCAGCGCTCGCCCCAAGACAATGGCGACATCCTCCGCCCTGTGATGGCCGTCGGGGTCCCTCTGCGCTGTGGCCTTCACCGTGAGATCAAACCCACTATGCCGCGAGAGCTGGGAGAGGAGGTGGTCCAGCATCTCGGAGCCCGTCTCTACCACGTAGCTTCCCGTCCCGTCCAAGTTCAGAGAGACCTGGACCGAGGTCTCCCCTGTCTCGCGGCTCATCTGGGCACGACGATCCGCCATCAGGGCTTCACCTCTTCCCGGAGGGCGACCAGGAGTCTCCGGTGGTCCTCTGGTTGGCCGACGCTGATGCGCAGGCAGTCCTCCAGCCCAGGCGTCGTGAAGTAGCGGACGTAGATGCCACGTTCCCGCAGTCGTCGGTTCAGCGCGGCGACGTCCCGCCCGGGGAACCGGACGAGGAGGAAGTTCGCCCGCGAGGGGTAGACGCGCGCCCCCGGCAGCCCCGCCAGGGCTTTGCCCAGACCCTCCCGATCGTGAACGAGAGTGCGGACCGTCCCGAGCAGGGCCTGGCGGTCCTCCACCGCCACGATGGCTGCCGCCTGGGCCAGGGTGCTCACGCTGTACGGCGGCTTCACCGCACAGAGGGTCGCAGCGACCTCTTGGGGGAAGAGCCCATACCCCACCCGCAGCCCCGCTAGCCCCGCCCACTTGCTGAAGGTCCGCAAGACGACAAGGTTATCGTGGTGAGGCACTAAGGAGGCCACCGACTCTCCCGAGAACTCGTAGTACGCCTCGTCCACCACCACCAGGCGGCCCGTCTCCAGGAGGGCCTCGACCTCCCTTCGAGAGATGGTGTTCCCGGTAGGATTGTTCGGGGAAGCCAGGAGGACTATCTTCGCCGCACCGCCCTGGAGGGCCTGGAGGAGGCCGTGCATATCGAGAGAAAAGTCGTCTGGGTCGCGAGGGACCTCGACGAGCCGTCCACCTGCCACCTGGGTGGAGAAGCGGTACATGCCGAAAGTGGGTGTCGCCGTCACCGCCACGTCGCCAACGCCCACGAAGATCCTCACCAGCAGGTCGATCAGCTCGTCGCTCCCCGCTCCCGCCACGATCCGCTCCGGGCCAAGGCCGGCGTATTCCGCCAGGGCCTTTCGCAGGTGGGCCTGCTCGGGGTCGGGGTAGATATTGAGGTGGGGGAAGGCGGCGATGGCTTCCCGAACCCGGGCCGTAGGGGCGTAGGGGTTCTCGTTGGCGTCCAGCTTCACCGCGCCCCGCTCTCGCCCGCTCTCCTCCTCAAGGATGTCGGGTGGGCGCACCGATGCATAAGCCTGGACACGCGCGATGTGCGGGAGCAGCAGCTCCCGCACACTGGACGCCTTCTCTTTGGATCTGGGTTTTCCTGGCATGGCGTGCCTATTATGCCATAGGCCAGGACGAGAGGGCGCGTCCTTGAGCGAAGGCTCTAAATCCGCTCGTCCTGGGATGAACGCACGCCACTGGCAGCAGTCTTGGCCTCCGAAATAGTGGTCTGGGGTCTGGACTCCTGAATCATGCGAATGGCTGTCGCTGCGTAGCCGCAGCCCATTCTATGTGAGATGTACTCTTACAAGCTGTCTTCCCATCACTCCTGATAAGGACAGGCATGGCCGCCCTTCTGGGGAAGGGCGGCCATGCGACGCGGGTTCCTTGGAAGCAGCGCGAACTTTGAGCTACTTGGCCAGCCACCACTTCTCTGAGCGGCCTGGGGAGCTACCAGCCACATTACCAGACATCTCGATCCCGCGGACGTCTGGGCTCACGGCTTGGCCAAATGCCCACCACTGGATCTGGGCTCGGACAAAGTCGTCCAGAATGAGCTTGTGGAACTGGTGGGCCAGAGCGATGCGCTTGGTCTTGTCCAGCTCCTGGCCCATCTTGTCGCAGAGGGTGTCGGCCTCCAGGCTGGAGTAGCGGCCATAGTTACGATCGGAGCCCGTGTAGTAGAACTCGTAGCAGATCTGGTTGGGGTCAGGGTTGGAGGCGAGGTGGGTAAATTCGATGACCTCGAAGGCGCCGGCGGTGATCTGGGTGATGAGGCGCTGGCGCTCGGGGACGTACATGTTGGGGTTGAAGCCGACTCGGCGCAGCATCTCTAGCGCGGGAGCCTGGATGGCTGAGCCCGGGACGCCATTCAGAGGGAAGTCGATCAACGGGGAGGCGGAGTCCGGGTAGAGCTTGTAGCCCTGCTCCTGGAGGATCTGGCGGGCGCGGGCGACGTTCTGGTCCAAGGTATTCATGTTGTAGCCCGGATAGGTCTCCACCTGGGCGCGGGGGAGGTTCCAGGGGGTGCCGACGACGAAGGCATAGGCACCAGGGTTGCACCAACCCTCGAAGCCGATGTTGCAGAGGGTGCGGCGGTCCAGGGCGAGGGAGAGGGCCTCCCGGATCTTGATGTTATTCCAGGGGGCCTTCTGCATATGGCCCCAGAAGAACTGGACGTTGACGCCCAGGTAGCCCTTATTGCCCCACTCGGGGTTGTCCTCGGCGCGGAAGGGGCCGAGGAACTGGAGGTGTTTGGCCTCCCGGTAGAGGGTGTCGGCGGCGACATGCCAGCTGACATACCCCTCGCCGCAGGCGTGGACACGGCCAACGCGGAGGGCGCCGCCACAGGCGGGGCCGGGCATGACCGGGTGCTGGATCCTATCCATGTAAGGGTAGGGCTTGCCGTCGGGGGCCTTCCGGTGGTAGCGGGGGTTGGGGGAATAGGAGAGGGCTTCGTCGGCGATGAAGGAGTCGAGCTTCCAGGGACCAGAGCCGACGATCCACTTGGGAAGGTCCTTCAGCCCTTTGGCTTTCCAATAGTCCTTGGGAAGCATGACGTTGACGGCGACGGCGAGCATGCCGGGGAGGGCCGCGTAAGGCCACTTGGTGTGGATGATAGCCGTCAGGGGGTCGGGGCATTCCACCTTTGTGACGGGGGCGAAGGTGCGGCCCCGTACACTGATGGTCAGGCCCTCGCCTGTCTTGATGGTCATGAGGGACCATGCGACGTCGTCGCAGTCGACGGCCTCATAGGAGCCGTCGGGGAGAGGGGCGGTCATGCCGGGCTCGAGCTTGAAGGTCCAGGAGAGGCCATCCTTGCTGACGGACCAATCGTAGGCCATGCGGCCTTCGACCTCCTCGTCGCCGCCGATGAACTTGTTGGAGGGCTTGTACTGGAGAAGGGAGTCGGCGACCCGCTTGTTCTCGGCGGAGCAGCACTCCTGCCAGGCGGCGAAGGTACTCGGGGCAGGCCCGCCCGTGAGGAGGGTGCCTCCACGGCGCGCTTTCTCCCCTACAGGAGCGGGCGTGGGGGTAGGAGGTGCGGCCGTAGCTTCCATAGCGGGCGCGGTGGTGGGCGCAGGGGCGGTGGTCGGTGCGGCCGTCGGCTCCGCTGCGGGAGCGCAGGAGACGACCAAGAGAACGAGGCCGAGACCGAAGGCAAGAGCGAAGCGGACTAGCCTGGAAGAAACCATAGTGGACCTCCTTCAGGCATTATCAGAACGCCGTTGCATACTTGTGATAGCATTGATTCGGAGTGCTGTTTTGTCAAGTGCCTCGGAAGCCGAGGGTGAGGGTCGCAGCGGCGTCGGTCGCGGCCCATGTCCCCGAGAACAGCTTTTTCGTCCTTCCGGAGAAGGACTCAGAATGACGGCCCCTTCCGGCCCCTAGCGAGCGCCGCTCCCCAGGATCGTCACCGTCGCGGCAGGCCCCGTCGCATCGCTCCCGACACCCACGGTCACCCGCGCCCCAGGCGTGATGTCGCTCTGTGGCCCGGAAGCCAGCTTCTGCACCGCCGTCTGCGGGCCTATGGTCACCGTCCTCGTTCCACCTTGTGGTAGGCGGATGACGATGCTGCTCCCGCTCACCGACTCCACCACCCCCGTGATCCCCCCTCGACCCAGGAAGCCCCCGACCCCCCCACCCGGCGAGCCTTGTGAGCCGGGTGGGGATACCTGCCCCGACTCCTCTTCGTACGCCTGGCTTCGTGCCTGCTCCAACGCCTGATCGAACTGGCTTTGAAGCTGAGCGACGGCCTCCTCGCGCCCTTTCGCCATGCCGGTGCTCTCCCCTCGAGCCTGCCCAGCGGCGAAGGCCGCGCCCGCGCTCACCCCGACGAGGACCACGACGATCAGGGCCATGACGAAAACGTTGCGTACCATTCCCCCTCCTCCTTCACTCGGACCGCAGCGCCTGAATAGGATCGAGCCGGGCGGCCCGCGACGCCGGGTAGAAACCGAAGAAAAGCCCGATGGCCGTGGCGACGCCCACGGCTAGGAGCACGATGTCCGGCGTCACCGCCGCCGGCACCTGAGTTCCCCCGATGTTGATGTTGGAGACAAGCTGCGAAGCCCCGGCCCCGAGGGCGACGCCCAGGAGTCCGCCCGCCAGGCTGAGGAGGGCCGACTCCACCAGGAACTGCAACAAGATATCCCGGCTCTTGGCGCCCACCGCTTTTCGGATGCCGATCTCCCGGGTCCGCTCCGTCACCGAGACAAGCATGATATTCATGATGCCGATCCCGCCGACGACGAGGGAGATGCCGGCGACGGCGCCCAGGAAGATGGTGAACGCGCCAAGCGCCTGGGTCAAGGTCGCCAGAGTCTCCTGCTGGGTGGTGATAGTGAAGTCGTCCACCGTGGGGGAGTCATGGAGTTCCCGAAGGAGCGCGGTCACCTGCTCCTTCGCCGCGTCCACCAGAGAAGCATTCCTCGCCTGCACGTAGATGACCTGCACCTGGTCTGCCCCACGGGCGGTCAGGGTCCGTGTCAGGCGGCGCTGGGCCGTGGTGATGGGGACGACCACCAGGTTGTCCTGGGACCCAAAGGCCGTTCCGCCCTTGCTCTCCAGAACGCCCACCACCCGGAACCGCCGTTGGCTCAGGCGGATAGACTCCCCCACCGGGCTCAGCTCGCCGAAGAGGGCCTCAGCCACATTGCTTCCCACGACGGTCACGAGCGACCCGGCCTCAACGTCCGCCTCGGAGATGAACCTCCCCTCCGCGACGGTGAAGTTCCGCACCGTCTCGTACTCCGGCGTGACACCCATGGCTCGGGTCGCCACGGTGGAGCCTGATACCGCTGCCTGCACGGCCGTGCTCACTTCCGGCGCAGCCATGACAACAGCGGGGGTCAGAGCGGGATCCGTCAGAGCGGCCGCGTCAGCCAGGGTCAGGCGTCCCGCTGTCGGCTGAAAGCTCTGGGCGCCAGCCTGGGGGGGCGCGCCGGGGCGCACGAAGAGGAGGTTCGTCCCGATGGACTCCAGACTGGAAGTCACCCTCGCCTGGGCTCCCTCTCCAATGGACATGAGGGCGATGACCGCCGCCACGCCGATGACGATTCCCAGGACCGTGAGGAAGGAGCGAAGCTTCCTGGATAGGATGGCCGACAAGGCAGAGCGGAGGCTTTCCAGAAGCGTCACAGCTTGCCCTCCGGTCGGAGTGCCGCGTGACGGGGGTTCGACACAACCTCGTCGCGCTCCAGGAGGCCATCCCGGATGCGCAGGATTCGCCCCATGTGCGCTGCGATGTCCGCCTCGTGCGTCACCAGCACCACTGTCATCCCCTCCCGCTCGTTCAACTCCTGGAGCAGGGCCATGATCTCCTCGCTGGAGCGAGTGTCCAGGTTCCCGGTGGGCTCGTCGGCCAGAATGAGGGACGGCTCCATCACCAGCGCCCGGGCGATAGCCACCCGCTGCTGCTCGCCGCCCGAGAGCTCGAAGGGGCGGTGCCGGGCGCGCGGGCCCAGCCCTACTCTCTCCAGCGACGTCAGCGCCCGCTCCCGGCGACGGGGTGCCCCCGCGTACACTAGCGGCAGCTCCACGTTCTCCACCGCCGTCATCCGGGCCAGCAGGTTGTAGCTCTGGAACACGAAGCCGATCCTTCGGTTCCGTATCTCCGCCAAGCGGTCGTCGTTCATCTGGCCCGTCTCTTCACCCGCCAGCCGGTAGCTGCCCGAGGTCGGCCTGTCCAGGCAGCCCATGAGGTTCATCAACGTGGACTTCCCGGACCCCGAGGGCCCCATGACGGCCACCATCTCCGCCGGGAAGATAGCGAAGCTCACGCCCCGGAGCGCCTCCACCTCAATGGCGCCAGTCTGGTACACCTTCCTGACCTGGCGCAGCTCGATGACAGCAGCTTGACCGTCCATCAACACCCTCGCCGGGCTAGCGGCCCCCGTCTTGGAAGACGCGGAACGCTCCGCCCCCGGGGAGACCACCTCCGCTCTGGAAGCCTCTCTGACCAGCAGGGGAACTGCTCGTGGCGAGGCCGCTCGCCGCCGTCGGCACTACCACGACCTCCCCGGCCTTGAGGCCATCCAGCACTGCGATATACTGGTCGTTGCTCCCCGCCACCGTCACTGGCCTCGAAGTTTCGATCCCCTTCTCCAGGACGACAACCGTGGGGCTGGCCAGGCTGCCGCGCAGGGCGCGTCGGGGCACGAGAAAGACGTCGGGGACCCGTTGAAGAGTGATGGTGGCCGTGACGGTCATCCCCTCTCGGAGAGCGGCCTGGCGGGGCACCTCCACCGCTATCACAAAGGGGTAGGTGACGATCCCCTGTTGAGATTGCCCCACGGAGGAGACGGTGGCGACTCGCCCCTGCAAGCTGAGGCCACTCACGGCATCCACGGCGACGCTGACCTCTTGACCCGGTCGCACGGAGGCGACGTCCACCTCATCCAGAGTCCCCCGCACCTCCATGGCCGTCGGATCGATGAGCGTCGCCACGGAGGCGTTGGCTCCGATGGTCTGTTCCTCTTTCGCCTGGACGGTCCCCATCACTCCGGCGAAGGAGGCCTTCAGCACAGCGCGATCGAGTCTGTCCAGGGCGTCGTCCAACGCGGCCTGAGCGGATGCTACCTCGGCCTCTTTCAAGGCGATGGCCAGGGCATCCGGCCCCTGTCGGGTCTCGTTCAGGGATTTCAGGGTGGCCTCCAGGTTCGCTTGGGAGACGGTCACCTGCACCGCTTTCGCCTCCAGATCCAGCGGATCGGCGGGCACCGTCAGGTCGGCCAGGGCCTCCTGCGCCGTCTTGAGAGCCACCGCCGCCTTGTCCGCCGCGTTCTGGGCGCTCGCCAGGGCCTTGTCACGCTGCGTCCCCTGAGCCGCAAGATTCTCCCGGGCCTTCTCCAGCGCCTCCCACAAAGCGTCTATCTCCGTCTCGAGGGCCGCCGTATCCGGTCGGAGCGGAGAGAGGGCGACCCAGGCGAAGAGGACCATTTCGTTCCACGGCGTCGCGGGGTCGTCTACAGGCAGGATCCCGAACTCACGCTTCCTCAACTCGCTCCCGTAGGTCCCTGGGCCGAGCAGCACATTCAGGTCGGCGCCCCACTTGTCCAAGAGCTCCTGGGGGGGCCTGAGTAGTTGACCATCTGTCAGGGCGATCCCCAGGTACCGCGAGAAGAAATCGCCGTACTTCTCCCCTGCCGTCTCCACCTGGTCTTCGGCATTGGGGATCGTCGTGGCCCAAGAGGCCACGACGATGGTCTGGTCACGTCGAGCGTTCTCCAGAGCGACGATGGCGTTCCCGACGGTTGCCTCGGCATTGGCGACGGCATCGGCATCAGGGCCATCTAGCAGGCGCTGGTTGGCTTCTTCGGCGTTCCGGAGGGAGAGGCGAGCGTTCGCTACCGCTGCCTCCGCGACGGCCAGCGCCTGTGCCGTGGGACCTGCCTTCAGGTCCGCGAGGGCTTCCTGGGCGTTGTCCAGGGCCACCCGCGCCTGGGCCACCGTCTTCTGAAGGGAGGCGATAGTCGCCGCGTCCAGCCGTGCCACGACCTGGCCTTCACGCACAACGTCGCCCTCGCGGACGAGGACCTGCACCACCGTGCCCGCGCTGCCGAAGCTGAGCGTCCTCTGGTTGGAGAAGGAGAGGCCCCCCGAAGCGCTGACCGAGGTCACCAGGTCGCCGGGCATGACCACCGCCAGTTGCCTGGCTTGATCCGTTCTTCCGGCGCCGAAGGCCACGCTGTAGCCTTGGAAGCCCACGCCTGTCGCCACCACGCCCGCGACGGCGATCCCGACGATTAGCCACAGCCCTTTCACGGCACGCCTCCCTCGCTTCGGTTGTCCCGTTCCACTCGGGTTGAGCCCGTCGAAGAGTGACCATAGCTGGACGGAGCGTCAAAAGAAATAAACGGACGGAAGGAGCAAAAGGTTACGCGTCCTTCGGAAAAGATAGCCCTAACGCAGGCCCTCCTCGCGTCCCTCCAGGCGCACCTCCACGGCGCGAGCGTGGGCGGGGAGACCCTCGGCTTTCCCTAGGACAACCGCTGCCTCACCGGTTCGGGCCACAGCCTCCGCAGTCATCGCCACGATGCTCGTTACCTTCAGGAAGTCGTAGACGCTCAACGGGGAGCTGAACCGGGCCGATCCCGCCGTCGGCATCACGTGGCTTGGCCCGGCGACGTAGTCTCCCAGCACTTCGGGGCTCCCCTGTCCCACGAAGATGCCTCCGGCGTTCGTCAGCCTCCCCACCAGGGGCCAGGGGTCGCGGACAAGGAGGCAGAGGTGCTCGGGGGCGATGTCGTTGCACAGGACGACCGCCTCTTCCATCGACTCCACGAGGGCGATGACACCATTCGCCTCCCACGACACATGGGCCGCCGACTCTTGGGGCAAGGCACGGAGCTGACTCTGGACCTCTCTCTGCACCCGGGGGACGAGGGTCTCCGAGGTGGTCATCATCATCGGTCGCGCGTCCACGTCGTGCTCCGCCTGGGCCAGGAGGTCTGCGGCGCAGAAGACGGGGCTGGCCGAGGAGTCCGCCAGGACGACGGTCTCCGTGGGCCCCTGGAGGGCATCGATCCCGACGACGCCGAACACCGCTTTCTTCGCCTGCTGGACAAGGTAGTTCCCTGGCCCGCACACCTTGTCCACCGCGGGGACAGACTCCGTCCCGAAGGCGAGGGCGGCGATGGCCGGCATGCCACCGATACGGAAGACCCTGTCCACCTTGGCGATGTCGCAGGCCACCAGGGTGGCTGGCGCCACCTGCCCTCCCTCGCGGGCCGGCGTGGCCACGAACACCTCCCCCACTCCCGCCACCCGAGCGGGGATGGCCGTCATGAGCACCGTCGAGGGATAGGCTGCCCGGCCGCCGGGAACGTAGAGCCCCACGCGGCGGAGAGGCCGCACCACCTGGCCCGTTCCTTCCTGGAAGTCCATCCAGCCCGCGCGGACCTGACGGCGGTGGAAGGCTTCCACTCTCTCTGCCGCGAGGTGGAGCGCGTCGATGACGGCCGTGTCTACTTTGTCGTAGGCACGTGCCCGCTCCCCTCGCGACACCTCGATGGCCGAGACCTCGACGCCGTCCAAACGAAAGGTCAGGTCGACGAGGGCAGCGTCCCCATGCGCCCGCACCTCGCGGATCACACGGTCCACCGCCTCCTGCGGCCCGATCTCCTCTCCAAATGCACGCCGCAGGAAGGCAGCTAGCGTCGGAGAGGCGGGCGCGTCGTGCCACGGCGAAGGCCGCACCAGGACCTGTCGCGTCTCTTCCAAGCCATGGACCACTCTCACGAGAGGATCTCCTTCCCGGCGCAGACAGTCACCCTATGCGTTGCTGCCTCCTCAGCCCCCAAGGGCAGTCGGAAGCGAGAAGACGAGGGCGCACAACGTTCCGTGCACGGCTACGCGCCCCGAGCAAGCCGAGCCCCACCTCCGTCGCCACCACCGTTCCGGGCGGCGAGCAGGCGTCGGTATCCCTCGGGCTCCGTGGTGAACGCATAGGCTATGGGAGAGGTCGTGATGCTGCTGCCGCCCATGCGGCGCAGATGGCTCACCGCCGATACGAGCTTGCCTCGCTCCACCCCCACGGTGACGGCGAACCACCTCTCTTCCCCTCCGCTTTTGCTGTACACCCGCGCGATGGTCGGGCCCTGGATACCCGAGACATCAGGCTCCTTCAGCACCGCCGCCGCCACCTCCTCCTCCGACGCCCCGCGGATGTTGGCAGTCACCAGATAGAAGCTCTGGGCCCTCAGGCGCCCCTCCACCAGCTCCAACACACTCCGGACCGCCTCTCTCTTCGCCGAGTCTTCCATGAGGGTGCGTCCGTTGCCGATGAGGACGGCTTGGGAGCTGAGGACCGTCCCCTCGGCGATAGTCTTCAGCCTGTTTTCGCGAATGGTCGCTCCGCTCTCGATGATGTCGGCGATGAAGTCCGCGTAGCCCATGAGAGGGGCCGCCTCGACGGCTCCCGCCGCCTCGACAAGGGCGAAGTAGTTCAGCCCGCGAGAGTAGAGGAAACGCCGGACCAGACGTGGATACTTGGTCGCCACGCGAAGCTCCCGCCCCTTCTCCCGAAAACTGGCGGAGAGGTCGGCCAGGTCGAAGACGGAGGAGACGTCCACCCACGCGTCGGGGACAGCTACGGCCAGCTCGCACCGCCCGAACCCCAGGTCGTCCACCAGGAGAACCGTGTCCCCACCTTCGACCGCGTCTTCCATAGAGCGGTCCAAACCCACGACTCCCAGGTCTGCCGTCCCCTCCTCCACCTTGGCGGGGATGTCCACGGAGCGTTGGAAAAGGGCGATGCTTTCCGGCACGCCTCGCACCGGCGCCGAAAGGCTCCGGCTGCTCGAACGCTCCACCGTGAGGCCGCAGGAGGCCAGGAAACCCATGGTCGCGTCTTGCATCTCGACGTTGCTAGGGAGAGCGAACCGCAGCATAGCGTTCCTATCTCAGCGGGATCTCCCGACTTTTCCCGCCCGCCTCCACCAGAATCAGTCGGGTGGCCGCGTGCCGTTCGGCGTAGAGACGTACCGCCGCCTCGCCATCGGCGCGAGGATAGAACTCCACCTGCTCTCCTCCCGCCCGGCGATCGCTCGCCACCGCCAGGGCAGCGGCGCCTGCTTCCGGCCCTGCCGGCGCCACGATGGTGACCTTCCCTCTCCCCGATCGGCTCGGAACAGTCTCGGGAAGACCGCGAGCGACAGCCACCGTCTCCAACGTATAGGCGAAGCCGAGGGCCGGCGTCTCCCTACCCCCCAGCGCTTGAACGAGCCCGTCGTACCTTCCCCCTCCACAGAGAGGGACCTCCCCACAGGTCGGGTGGGAGATTTCAAAGACCATGCCGGTGTAGTAGGCGATGCCGCGCGCAAACCCCAGGTCCACCGTGACATCCACTCCTTGGAGCTCGGGCATTCCTTCCAGCAATCCCGCCATCTCGGCAAGAGACGCCAGAGCCGCGGGTGGCCGTCTGTGCTCCCGCGCTACCTCTCTTGCGCGGGCCAGCGCCTCGGCAGGTCGGCCTCGCACGTGACACAGATCGCTCAGGAAGCGGAGGGCCGCCTCGACTTTCCCCGGCTCCTCGGCGGCGAACAGCTTCTCCAAGAAGCGTTCCTCCACCTCCGCCATGTCGCGACTCCCCACCGCTCTGGCCTCTAGGCCGGAGAGAAGCTGGTGCACCAGCGCCCGGGCCTCCTCCAGAGAAAGCCTTCCGATGAGGCGTCCGAGAGACTCGTCTGCCAGGGCGTTCGGCGCCATCCGCAGCTCTTGTGCCTGGGCACGCACCCAATCCAACCCTCGCGCCGGGTCCCGAAGGGCGCCGACCTGGCTGAGGAGGAACATCGTCGCCTTGTCGGCCAGGTCGAAGCTCCCCAGGAAACCGCTCAGGACACCCAGGTGGCCCAGGGTGATGGCGAAGCCTTCCAGCCCCACGTCCCTCAAACCCTGGCAGGCAACCGCCACCGCCTCTGCGTCCGCCAAAGGAGCTGCCGTGCCGATCGTCTCGGCCCCTACCTGGGTCACCTGTCGGTAGGGCGACTGCTCCAGGGGCTGATACCGGAAGACGGGCCCCGCGTACTGCCATCGCACCGGAAGCGTCTCCGCCGACGCCCTCTCGATATAGGCTCGGATGACCGAGGCGGTGAACTCCGGTCGGAGGCTCACCTCGATGCCGCCCGGGTCGGTGAAAGAGTAGAGCTGGGCCGCCAGCTCTCCGCCCGATTTACGGAGAAAGAGGTCGCTCTCCTCCACCACCGGGGTTTCGATGGGGTGATATCCCCAGCGGGAGAGGGTGGAACGCAGGGACTCTAGGAGAGAGGCACGGAGCTCCGCCTGGTTCGCGAGAATATCGGAGGTCCCTGGGAGACGGCGGACTGGGTTGCGCACGGGCTATTCCTGAATCGACGACGTATACGCCATTCTACCTTACGGCGAAGCAGGTGTCTAACGGAAAAACCGATCCCCTCTGTCGCCGGGTGCCAATCCTAGCAAGATGCTGAAAAGGGGAGTGCAGTCCCGAAGACTCGGGATTGCCAGGCGTAA
>JACQUM010000031.1 GCA_016210295.1 Chloroflexota bacterium
CCGCACCCCTGCCCCTTCGGCTGCGCCCCCGCTTGACAATTTCTGGTCTCCATCTTTACAGTGACGCCATCAGGCGACATCGGGCGTCGTCGCGGGCGGCGGTCGTCGGGTCGCGTCACAAGGGAGGTTGTCTTATGGACTTCGAGTTGGAATACGGAGCAGAGGCCAGGGCCTTCCGGCAGGAGGTGCGGGAATGGCTGGAGGCGAATCTGCCCTCCGAATCCTTGTCGCGCGATCACCGAAAGCACATGCCCGAGGACTACAGGAGAGGCCGCGCGTTTCAGCGCAAGCTGGGAGCAAAGGGGTGGCGCGTCCCCTGGGCACCCAGAGAGTATGGCGGAGCGGCGCTCCCCATTGAGAAGTGCCTCATCCTCTCAGAGGAGCTGCGCACGGCAGACCACCGAGTGGCGCGCCCGGAGGACAACGGCCCGGGCAACATCATCGGCACCGTCCTGACCTACGGCACCGAGGAGCAGAAGCAGACCTGGGCGCGAAGTATCGTTGAAGGCACCGCCTTTTGGGGGCAAGGCCTCACCGAGCCCGAGGCGGGCTCGGACCTTGCCAACGTCCAGAGCCGCGCCTTAAGGGACGGCGATCAGTGGGTCATCAACGGGGTAAAGATCTTCCAACACGCGGGTCACGGATTCGGGCCGGCTTACGGGAGCGACATGTACTACATCCTGGCCGTGAGCAACCCTGACCGTCCGCGCCACCATAACCTCAGCGTCTTCTGTTTCTCCATGGACCTGCCAGGCATCACTATTACCCCTATGCGCCTGATCACCGGCGATCGTGGCGCCATTTATTTCGACAACGTCCATCTACCGTCCTCGGCCCTGCTCGGTCCGGAGGGGCAAGGGTGGCAGGTGAATCAGGCCCTGTTGGAGATCGAGCACGGGTTCGAGCAGGGCGTCCACCCCGACGAGGTGGTCCCCATGGTGTTGCAGTTCATGAAGGAAGGGCCCCAGGATGGGGCGCCGATGGTTCAGGATGGCGTGAAGCGGGACCGCTACCTGGACAACTACATCGGCGCCCATGTGGGATACCTGTTCCAGCTCCGCGGCTACTACGAGCGGATGAACAAGGAGATCGGGCCCTATACGGGCTCGCAGACCATTCTGCACGAGAAGGTATTCGGCGTGCAACAGGCGGACAGGAACCTGGAGATCGCCGGTCTCTACGCCCTCATGGACGACGAGCACGAGGCGCCCATGAAGGGGTACATCGAGGAACACTTCCGAGAGGCCCTGACCGCCGTTCACCCTTCCGGCACCATCGAGGTGCACAAGATCATCATCGCCCGTCGCGTAGGGATGAGCGCTACCCGAGAGCGGGCGGCGGCTACCACCTAGCCTGCCCCAGCCCGAGAGTTCATCACAGGCGGCGCGCCCCGATCAATCGGGGCGTGCCGCCTTCTTGGCCCCCTCGCGGAGCAGCCTGTTGGCTTTATGTCCCTTACTGGCGGGTTGAGTTTCGCTCTACCTCGGCTAACAAAGCGTCTTGACAGAACGGCGTGCTATGCTCTATTTTTCTCTTGTCTCCGCTGTAAGAAACCCGAAGATGGAGGTGCACCATGGCGCTTTCTAAAGTTCTGAGGGTAGCCACCGGCGTGGGAGTTAGTCTGGTTCTTCTGGTGGTCTCCTGCGCGCCAGCGGCGGAGCCCACGGCCCCGCCGACCACCGCGCCAGCAGCCACCACCGCGCCCGCGATGCAGGAGGCGGCCGCGCCTCCAACACCCACGCCTGCCCCGGTCGGCGAGCAGTTCCGTCGCGGCGGGACCCTTCTCCAAGGCTACGGCGCAACACCTAACTTCGTGGCCTGGGAGCTATGCTGCTCCGAGGAGTCCACGATGGCAGCCGATTCCATCCTCCAGTACAGGCCGGCGAACAAGCCGCTCGGCGGCGACGAGGAGATCGAGGGGCGCATGGCCTACGACTGGTCCGTCAGCAGGGACGGTCTCTCCTGGACCTTCAAGCTGGAGAAGGGCATGACCGCCGCCCTCCCCGACGGGACCTTCGAGGCTGTCGACTGCGACGACGTCGCCTGGTCTGTCATGAAGATCAAGACCGGCGAGGGTCTCCGGCGCTCCATGCGTGGTCGCACCTTCGCTCCCGTCACCAAGGTCGAGTGCCCCGATCCCCTGACCGCCGTCATCTACACCAAGGCGCCTTACGGTGCCCTGCCGGGCATGCTGGCCGTCTCCATCAACGTAATGCTCCCCAAGGGCTATTGGGAGAGCCGTCTGAAGGAACTCTCCGCCAATAACAAGGTGGTCGGCTCCGGCCCCTGGAAGCTTGAGACCTACAGCCCCGAGGAGATAATCACCTACGTCCCCAACCCTCGGTACCACCGTCTGGCCCCCGATGGGAAGCCCTATCCCTACTTGGCCCGCCTGGAAGGCCGGTTCATGACGGGGCCCGCCTGCGCCGGCGCCCTCCGCACCGGCCGTGTTCACATCTGCAGCACTCAGGGTGTCAATCACTGGGGTGCCGCCGATACTCTCTATAAGGAGGCCGGGCACCTGCAGTTCATCGGGCCCTTCCGGCCGGAGGACAACCCCGAATGGTCCGTGGTGGGGGGTGGCAAGGGCCTTTTGGGCAACGGCATCACCTTCTACCAGGGGCACCACGGGAAGGCCCCGTGGAACAACGTCAAGATCCGTGAGGCCCTGTCTCTCGCCCTCGACCGCCGCACCCTCTGCGAGCTCGCCATGGAGGGCTGGTGCAATCCCGGCCCCTTCGCCTTCGTGGTGGGAAGCCCTTGGAACCTCCCCAAGGAGCAGGTGTGGAGCTACCCAGGCTACAACGTCCGCACGGTGGAGGAGAACATCGCCCGGGCGCGTCAACTCCTCCAGCAGGAGGGCTACAAGCTTTACCCTGACCCCGCCGCCCTCACCATCAAGGGGCTCTCCATCAGTCCCGGAGAGTTCGATGGCCCCGCCAGAGATATGCTGCGTCGGGGGGGCTTCAATCCCGACTTCAAGGCCCCCGAGTTCCTCACCGGCACCACGCAGGCCGTGGCCGGGGAGTTCGATGTGGTCATGTGGAACCAGATCGTCTCCCACCCCGACCCTAACCAGGTCTGCTACGAGCACTACTACACGGGCTCCGACCGCAACTACGGTCGCTACGCCAATCCCCAGGCCGACGCCCTCTGCGACAAGATGGGTGCGGAACTGGATCGGGGCAAGAGAATCGAGCTGGCGCACCAGCTCCACAAGTTCGTTCTTGACGATCACGCCCGCGCTATCCTCCACTGGTACACCTTCTCCTTCGGCATGAGTCCAGAGCTGCGGGGCTGGAGAAACAGCGGCAACTGGGCCGGCGGGTCGAACCCCCGGAAAGAGTTATGGTGGGTGGCCAAGTAAGGTGACAGACATCTAGTTGGATGCTCAGAGGGAGTCCGCCCGCCTAGGGGGGACTCCCTCTGAGTTATCTCGTTAGAGTCTGGTGGATAGTGTTACGAAGGAGGGGGGACATGGTCAAACACCTGGACGGGTTGACAGCTATCGTCACGGGCGCCGCCCATGGTATGGGCCGCGCGATCTCCGAGCAGTTCGCGCGAGAGGGCGCGAAGGTGGTCGTCGCCGACTTCAACGTGACGGTGGAGGGCCAGCCCTTGCAGGCCAACCCCGGCCAGGAGGCGGCCGACGGGATCATGAAGGCGGGCGGCGAGGCGACCTTCATCCACACTGATGTCTCCAACTTCGGCATGGCGGAGAGGACGGTGGCGCAGACCATCGCGAAGTACGGGAAGCTGGACATCCTGATCAACGTGGCGGGCAACCTCCGGGAGCGGATGATCTTTAACCTGTCGGAGGAGGAGTGGGACGCGGTGATCGCGACGCACCTGAAGGGCAGCTTCAACATGACCAAGTTCGCCAGTATCCACTGGCGGCAGAGGCGGGAGTACGGGCGCGTCGTGAGCTTCACCTCCACTGCTTGGCTGGGAGGCGCGGGACAGGTGAACTACTGCGCGGCCAAGGGAGGAATCGTGAGCCTGATGCGGGCCTGCGCGGCGGAGTTGGTGCGTTACAACGTCACCGCCAACGCCTATGCGCCCGGGCCGACGTGGACCCGGATGACCGACAGGGGTCTGGACCAACAAGAGGCTCAGAAGCGAGGGGAGCCGCCGCGGAGCACGCGGGCGGCGGGCACCTACGGCGATCCTGCCAATGCGGCGCCTATCTGTGTTTACCTCTCCAGCCCGCAAGCAGCCAACATCACCGGGCACGTCTTCAACGGAGAGGGATCCCCTCCCAACATCCATCGCCTCTCGCTGTTCAGCGAGCCGCAGGAGATACGTACCATCTACACCGTCGTCCCCTGGAACATCGATCGCCTTTTTGAGGTCTTCCCGCTGACTCTGGGGAAAGACTTGACCTTGCCTGCAGGTTCCACGGCGGACCAGGCGAGGGCAGGACAGCAACCCCAGCGTTAGGTTGGCGGCGGGGGAGTGCCGAGAACAACTACGAACTCGCTGGGTGGGTGTCTTGCTGCGGCGCTAAAGCGCCAGGGCTTCTAAGCTGCCAGTAGCACAAGGTTGACCTTGTGTTTGTGGTGGAGGCCGTGTCCCCCCGCCTCCACCACAAACACGGCGGCTCCGCCGCCTGGACAAGCGGGGCCTCGCCTTTGACCAGGACGACCCCGCTTCCCGCTCGCGTCGTGGCAATCTCGAAGAGGGCCCGGAAGGCCGGTTTGGCGCGGATAGCCACCACTCGTTTCTCCTCCAGCACGTCCACGTAGACCACGTCCAGTATCGTCAGGAGGAGCTTCCGCCACTCGGAGAGGTCCGCCGTCTCCCACAGCCTCGGCAGGTTCTCTAACAGCCTCCCCGCCTCTTTTGCGGCGTCCACGCCGGGGACGACCAGGGAGACGAGCCTCTTCTCTAAGGCCTTCTTCTCTCTGCGGTAGTTCTCCTCGTTGTACAGCCCGTCCACGCAGTCCCGGCCCAGGCGCAAGAGGGTGGTCCGGCGAAAGCCACTCGCCGCGTCTCCATCCGGCAGGCAGCGGAACTCTTCCTCGAGTTGCTCATTGAAAAGTATCCTCGCCCTGACGGCTTAGGTCTCGCAACGAGACGGCCGGCGTATCGTACAATGAAACCAAGCCCTATCGAGTGCACCGGCGGGATCGTGATACTCGTATGAGTGCTTGGCTGAACCGGCGTGCATTGGCGATACTTGTCGCCAGCAGCTTCGGCTTGGGGATGGGTCTGGGTCTGCTGTGGCTGGCGTCTGGTCTCTTGCGGGGAGCGCAGAGGGGCCCAGCGGCCGGCCTTCTCGAACCCACAAACTCCTATTCTGGTGTTCTCCTCCTGCGGGACCCGACGCCGTTTTTCGGGCCCCTGTTCGGCGGCGCGGTTCTCCTGATTACGGCGTTCGCTGCCTGGCGTCTGCGAAGGCACATGCTGATCGCCGCGCTTATCGGGGCCTCAGGGATGGCACTCGCCCTAGGGGTCCTCTTACCAGCGTCGCCTTTGACGCCGCAGGGACCAGGGCCGGACAGTCCCCGCTCCGATTTCGCTGTGCAGTTCCCGCCGCATGTCATCGCACTATTCTTCGGGTGGGCGCTTGCACTTCTGCTCCTGGCCCTCATCAGCGACCGCCGCCGCTGGTCGCGCTACCTGTACGGCCTAGCAGCTGCCGGTTTCCTCCTCCTTTTTCTCTTGCAGTTTGCTCCTCAACTATTGGCTCGGCCTCCCGGTGCCGATGTCGCCAACGAGGCGCCTACAGGCATGGAGGCGGCAGCCAGAGAGGTGGCCGCAGCCATGGAGGCGGCTGCAGCTAGAGAGGCGCCCACGGCCGGGGAGGCGCCGGGTGTCCTTCCTCTTTGGGAGTTTTTGCAGCGGCTCTTCGGTCATCCGCTCGGCGGCGCGGTTCTCGCGCTTCTACTGCTGACGGCGTTCGCTCTTGTCTGGCTACTGCGGAGACGTGGACCGGCCCCTGCGGAGGATTCTCCCCCACGGAGACGCGTACCGATCGCCGCAATCGTCGGTGCGTTACTGATGGCACTCGCTCTCGCACCCCTGTTGCCCTCGCTGCCTTTGCTCTCGTTGCCTTTCATGGGTCAGGGAGCCAGGGAAGGAGCCCCATCCCCAGCCACGGCACCCCCAGCGCCCACAGCTGGGGAGTCGCTCGAGGCTCCCAGTGTGTCGCAGCCGCTGGCGACGCCCACTCAGGCAGCTCTGCCCCAGCCAGCCCCGACCAAGACGGAGATCACCGGCTCGCCTGTGCGGATTCGAGGTGGAGAGAGCACACAGGTGGTCGGGACGGTCATGACGGAGGGCGGAACTGCCGCCACCGGGCTTGGCATCGACGTTTACTTCAACAGGGACACGGCGGCCAAAGGAGGTACCCTCGTCGGCGCGGGGACCGTCACCGATGGAGTCTTCGTCGTCGAGATCACGGTGCCCAAGGGACTGGCGGTGGGAACCTATCAAGTTATCGCTCACGCGCGGGGGGACTCCCGTTACGGGGAATCCTGGAGTGAGGAGGCTGGGAGCGCCAGGGAGGCGCCCATCGTCACGTCTGTGTCGGAGACGTTGGCGACGCCCTCTCGCGCAGCTCTGCCCCAGCTCATCCCGACCAAGACGGAGATCACCGGCTCGCCTGTGCGGATTCGAGGCGGAGCGAGCGCACTGGTAGAGGGAACAGTCACGGCGGAAGGCGAAACCGCCATCACCGGGCTGAGCGTAGATTTCTACTTCAATAGGGAGAAGGCGACCACAGGAGGCATCCTGATCGGCACGGGGACCGTCACCGGCGGAGTCTTCGCCGTGGAGATCACCGTGCCTACGGACCTAGTGGTGGGGACCTATCAAATTATCGCTCACACGCGGGGGGACTCCCATTACGGGGAATCCTGGAGTGATCCCGAAGTCGAAATCTACGCCGGTACCCACGTCCGCTTGGAGGGACCTTCAACCGCTCGAGCTGGCGAGCCTGCCCTGTTCAAAGGGCAGGTGATACAGGAGAATGGCGCGCCAGTCGGTGATGCGGAGATCAAGGTGAGTCTGGATGGACAGGCCCGTACTCTAACTACAGCGGCCGATGGGACCTTCGAACTGCGCCACGCATTCGAGGAACCTGGCGCCTACCACGTCGCCGCAACCTTCGGGGGGACGAGGTTCCTATTGGAGACCTCGGCCGAGATTACAGTTCAGGTCCAACCCGCGACCACCCAGATCAATCTCCTGCTCCTGGGCGGACTTGTCCTCGCCGGTATGATGGCCTTAGGCGCGGGGTGGGGTCTCGTGCTGGCCCGGCGTCGCCGCCCGGCTCCGCCGCAGGGTGCTCTCGTCGAGGGCGAAACTGAAACCGAAGAGTCGGAGGAGCCTGTAACCAGCGATGATGCTCCTCCTATCCAGGTGGTCGCACCCAAAACGCCCGAGGGGATGCTACCTATACGGCGGGCCACCCACTTGACCATCTCATGCCCGCAACTTACGCCACCGCTGACGTCGGTCTGGGGCTTAGGCGATCCTCTTATCATCCGATGTGTTCTGCGGACTGAGAGGGGGGAGCCCGTTAATGACGCAACGGTGCGGCTCGAGGCCGACGCACAGAAGTCGAAGTCATTGACGACCAGGGCAGATGGAGAATGCACTACCGAGGTTGTCTTCGAGTCGAAAGGGAGCATCCGTATTTCTTGTGCGTTCGACGGAACGCCCTTGTCGCTGCCGTCGACAGCCGAGAGGCGAGTGCGGATCGTCGATTACCGTGAGGAAATCGTCCGCCTTTTCAATGGCTTCCTGGCGAGGTTCAGGGATGGGCGCAATCCCCTGCCTAAGGATGCCTCTCCGCGGGAGGCGGAAGCGATCCTGGTGGGGAGGCAACTGGTCCATGATGAGCGCGCCTTGGATTCCTTCATCGGAGCTTTCGAAGAGGCCAACTACAGCCTTCACCTGGTAGCGCGACGGCAGTACGAGCGAGCCCATACGGACTCCCTCCGTCTCACCAGTCCCCGAGGGCGTCATGAGAGGTAACCTCAGCGCCAGCCTCCTGAATCGGTGGGGCTTGGCGCTTCCGACTTTTCTCGCCTGGGGCAGTGTGGCGGGGATTGTCTTCCTGCTGTTCCACTACCTAGGCCTGATAGGAGCCCAGCTCGCTATAACGCCACCCTTCACCCGGGCGGCCCGAGCCGCGCTGCCTTACCTGGCCGCCCTCCAGCCGTTAGATCTCTGGGCGAGCGGTTTCGTCGTCCTGGTCGCGGTTTATCGGGACAGCGCAGTGTACCGGAGTCAGACTCAATATGCGCCCTACATGTCCATGGTGCGGGCAACGGCGTCTCTGCTGCTCGCGGGGATCGTGTTGGGAGGCCTGAGCTCCCTCGCAGCGTTGGGTCCCATCTTCCCCAGCCTAGCCGTCATCGCGTTTGGTGCCCTCGCCGGTGTTTCCATCGGCCACCTCGCTCAATACGCTGCGGAGCACTCCATTCTTTTGGTCGGGACTCTCGCCCGCTGGGCGGCCGCGTCACCCTTCCGAAACGCCAACATCGGGGCCTTTGTTGTCTTGTACGCTGTTTTCCTCCGCCCTACGCTCCACGAGGTCTTCGCCTATGCTCCACTGCTGGAATGGACTGGAGTGCTGGTGGTCTGCCTCTACATCATGCAGCGGACCTGGGCGAACGTAGCTGTCAACCAGGCGAAGCCGGCGCTGACTGCGCGCACCGTTGGCGAGGACGAGGAAGGCGAGGAGGAAGATGATGCGAGCGTAGCCGCCGAGCCCGCGAAGCCGGTGCTACTGCCCCCTTCGATGACATGGAGGACGCACCGCCAGGAGATCGTGCCGGTGCCCGACTCCCTCATAGAGAGCGCAATTCAGGATCAAGAAATGTTCCTTGCCGATGGAGACGCGACACGCTTCATCATGCGGCTGGCGACTGCCATGGGAAGGGGCCGGGTCCATCCGGACCGTATCGCGGCGACCATAGAACCGTTGGTATCCTACAGAGACCCGCAGTTCGATCCCCTTTGGGTGTGGTTTGTTCCGGGTGCAAGGCAGCGGCGCTTAGAACAGCAACGAATCGCCATTCACCAGCGTGTTCAGCGGCTCCTGAAGGAGGCTGAGGAGGCAACCAAGTACGGGGCGGCCCCACTGGTGCCTGGTGAACAACTGTTGGACAGCGCGGCGGAGGCTTTCGTGCGGAGCAGCCAGAAGGGAGCGCTCGTTACGGCCGCGGTGCTGACCAGTTTGGAGCGCAATGCATGGGAGGGCTCCTCCCGGTTGCCCCCCTATACTCTTACTCTTCTCCACTACAACGACGCCGTTGCCCCATGGTCCGCGTCGCCAAGAAGGCGACGCCTTCTGGCGCTGGTTGACAGGAGGCGGCGCCGACAACTCGCCCGCGAACTCGTTCAGTCCTTGAAGGCTCGACCGCTGCCAGAGCGCCAGAGGTCGCCTCAGAGGGCGGAAAGACTGGAGGAGGAGACATGACCGAGGAAAACACCGCGCAAGCAGAAGCCCTCGCCAGTGCGAGCCGGGTCTGCGACGAGATTATCGAGGCCGTCGGGCGCATCTTCGTGGGCAACCGCCTTCTCATCCGTAAAGTTCTCGCTGCGGCCCTAGCGGACGGCCACATTCTCTTCGAGGACTACCCGGGATTGGGCAAGACCTTGCTGGCCAAGACATTCGCCCGCTTCATCGGGGGCGTCTTCACGCGGGTACAGTTCACTCCCGATCTCTTGCCCGCCGATATTCTGGGCACTCGTGTCTGGCGCCAGCGCGACTCCTCCTTCGAGCTCGTCAGGGGCCCCATCTTCACCAATGTTCTCCTGGCCGACGAGATCAATCGGGCTCCCCCGAAGACCCAAGCAGCGCTGCTGGAGGCTATGGAGGAACGCCAGGTGACGATAGAAGGCGTGACGCACCGCCTGACATCCCCTTTCTTGGTTCTGGCGACGCAGAACCCCATCGAGCAAGAGGGGACTTACCCTCTGCCGGAGGCGCAGCTTGACCGGTTCATGCTCAAACTCTCGATGGGCTACCCAGCTTCCCTGGAGTCGGAAAACGAGATCCTGGTCCGCCGGATCGCCTGGCAGCAGGATGATCCAACACGGAACTTGCTTCCCACGGCAAAGGAGTTCGCCCTTCTCCAGATGATGGCGGAGCGATCGATCTATGTTGATCCAAGCATTCTCGAGTACATCAGCCTCATCGTCCGCGCAACGCGCGAGCATCCAAAGGTGGAGATAGGTGCCAGCCCACGCGGAGGAGTCGCGCTCCTCAAGGCATCTCGGGCGCTGGCGCTGATCCATAATCGCGACTTCGTGGTCCCGGACGACGTGAAGACTATCGTGGTTGACGCTATCTCGCATCGCCTGATTCTGCGAATGGAGGTAGTGTTGGAAGGCGGGACGGAGGCGGAAGTAGTGGAGGAGGTCGTGCGGAGCATCCCTGCCCCGACGCATTTCACGGAGCGGCCACGCTCATGAACGGCCGACACGACGACGCACTCGCTCAGAGTGCCGGGCGTAGCGCACCCGAATCAGCGTCTACGCCGCTCATGCGTCGGTATGTCCGCCTCTTGGGAAGTCTGCTATTGCTCCTGGCGACTGCTCTGGTCTTGGCGAACGCGACGCTGCTGTTTCTGGGCGTGTTCGCTCTGTCCCTCGTCATGCTGGGGCTTTCCGTCGAGCCGCCATCGCCGCCTACTATCACGCGGTCCATACGCAAGACGAGCTTCTGGGTGGACGAGACGATCACCGTGGAGCTGGCGGTGAGCATCCAGGGCGGGATAGGACCGGTCCTCATCTTCGATGAGCTGCAAAAGGAAATGGAGTTGGTGCTGGGTAGCAACATCCGCTTGTTTTGGAAGGGTCCGGGCGTGGCCGAGTTCATCCACTCTTACTCGGTCCGATGCCCTCGGCGAGGCGTCTACGAACTCCCGCCGACCCAATGGGAAACACGGCACCCCCTGGAATTCCTCAAGGCCGACCAGGGTAGAACTGGGGAGCCTTTGCGCATCACCGTGTTGCCCCGCGTTCTGGCGATCCGGCGCGTCCGCAACGTGCGCGGCCTGGCGGTCACCCCGTATCCAATGGTAGACATTGCCCGCGTGGGGGTGGCGACGACGGACTTCAGGGAGATCCGCGAGTACGTTCCCGGTGACCCGATTAGGAACATCAATTGGAAGGCCACTGCTAGACAAGTCAGCAGCGGAGCGGGCAAACCGCTAGTCAACGTGTTTGAGTTCGAAGGAAAGAAGGCTGTGTGGCTTTTCTTTGATTCCTCGGAGCACATGGGAGTGGGGACCAACATCCACAGTCCTCTGGAGCACGGCATCGAAGCTGCCAGCGCCCTGGGCTATTACTACCTGAGCCGGGGCTACTATGTGGGCGGGCACTTTTCAGTACGGCCCGATAAGTTCCTTTATCCGGACGCTGGCCGTCGCCAGTTCTATCGGCTGACCCAAGAATTGCTGACCCTTCGGCCCTATGGACGGAACTATGATCTGCCCGGCGCCGTCCGTGTTTGCCAGTCACAGCTTCTCGCCTACTTGCCGCGATGCGTCATCCTCACCCGGCTCGATACATCTGACGAATATGCCGTGTCCACGCCAGATGCCGCGGGCGTCCTGGATGACTCCCTCGCCGCAGTTCCAAAGCAGCTTGCCTTCCCGGTCGAACACCATGTGGAAAGCGACCTTCTCAGGGGAGTGCGCTCTCTCCTGAGTTTTTCACGCTCAAGGCGCTCGCGGATCTCCGTCTGGATCATTGCGCTAAACGGGTATAGCTACGCCCCCTCGGATGCACCGACTGGGCCTGCCGCCGCTGCCCTCCGTGCCTTCGAAACACGCCCGCTCGTCCGCGAACTCCGACGCAACGGCGCTTCAGTCCTGGCGTGGAATCCCTTCCAGGAGGCTTTCGCGAAGGTCCTTCTGCGCCAGCTCAAGCTGGAGCGGAGTTCAACGTGAGCACCAGCTGGCTGCGGGGTGGCTGGTCGTTCCTGGTTATTCTCACTCTCATCTTATCCGCCTTTGCGTTCAGCCGGTCTGCGGCAGGCATGGCATTAGCGAGGTTCAGCCTGGCCTTTTCCGACTTGGACATAGAAAACTTCATGACTGGTATTGAGCCTCTCGCGGGGGCAATTGCGCTCACTCTGCCCTTCGCCATTCTCGTGGGTGTCTTGGCTTTGGCCACAAGACCCCTGGCATTCCTTGCGAGCGTCCTAGTCGTGCTTCATCTCCCAGGGGTCCTCTCGCAGTCTGCGTTGGACTGGGGCCGCCTCCTCTGGGGGACGCCAGTGCTACCCGACGCGCTTGTTTCCCCCTGGGAAACGACAGCCCTCGCCCTGGGGACTGCCACCGTTTTCAGCGGCGCTTGGCTCCTTGCACGGTGGGAGAAGGCGCTCAGCACTTTTGGTTCGCAGGGCATAGACTCAGCCGACACGGCCCAGTATCTGCGCAACAGCTTTGCCTCTGGAGCCAGCGTGGTTTCTGGCGCCGTCTGCGTCACTCTCATCGCTCTCCTGGTGACGTTCGGGCTCTCTGCGCGCCCCCAATGGGTGCTTAGTCTCACCCCATGGCCCGTTGCTATGTCTGGGCTAGCGGCCGTGGCGGTCACCTGCGTGGTGGTGTACTTTCTGCGCTTCCGGTGGATGGAGGAGGGCGCCCGTCCGCTGAGTGGTAGCATCACGAGGGCGCCATCCTTGCAAGCAAGGATGGACTTGCCGGATGCCACGGGCCAGGCCGAAGGATTCGAATCGTCGCCCCCATCACGTTTGCGGGGAAGACGACATGGAAGGAGCATGAGTGCACCGACTCTTGCTGCGGTGGCTCCACCCCCCGTGGCTGGCGGACCCCAGACAGCGAAGACTCGCGCTGTGGCAGTAACGGTCCTCTGCACTGGATGCGGTGAGAACGTGAGCCGGTGGCTGATACAATGCCCGCGATGCGGGACCCCTGTTGGCTACAAGTGATAAGTGAACTTGTGGCCGTGGCCGCAGCGTGGCGGTGTTCGTCAAGGGCCTGCCATAAGTTGTGACGGCAGGGTACTGTCCATCTACGGTGCTCCACTGAATTGCCTGCCCCGAACCCTGCTCGGTCGCTGCAAGCGTTGGCGTACCCATAGCAGCTGCTTACATTGGCAGCGAATGGACGGGCCGGGTCAGGTGAGCCATCCCAAGGCGGAAGCCGCCGTAATTCGGTTCAGGAGGTTTGTTCATCTAGCCTGGAGCCCCGTCCGGGTTGCTACCTGAGCCGTTTAGTGATACGGAGCCGGCCGCTGGCACGCTATATAGGCCGTCAGAGTTGGCAGTGGGAGGCTGGTTGGCGGGGCCCACGGGCCCGTTCGTCGTCTGTGTGAAGTCGCGATCGTCGCTTGGTTGGACGGGGCACCCCCTGGCACGCACGTCGCCAGAGAAGCCGTCCGAGGCGACGTTCACCGTACCATTCGCGGCTGGCGTCGCCGTAAACACCTTGAAGCCGAAGACATGCTTATCTTCGGTGAAGTTCCCGGTCCCCGGCCCAAAGTGCGTCCAAGTGACGACAGTCCCACTGTCCGACACCTCCGAGGCCCGCTGAAGGTTGACTGTATCGAGCAGGCCCCCAGCCGGGATGAAGTCGGTCGAAGTGGGCCCGGTCGCGCTGACGACGCCCTGAAGCCCGGAGAGTGTGATAGCCGCGATGTTGCCCGGTGAAGGACAGACCGCGTAGTTGACGTGAGGTTCGTAGCTCAGTGTATACGTCCATTCGGTCGGGCCAGTCTGCACCCCATGGAAGCGCTCCGATTCCGCCGGCGTAGCGGGAGTGGGAGAAGGTGGAGGAGTGGGGGTAAAAGTATATAATGGCGTCTCGGTTGTTAAGGCATTGAAGCGAACTTTCCCGAAGAGCGCGGGGGCTCCTCCTTCGCAATGTTGTTCAAACTCGGCCGAGAATCTTATGACCTCCCCACCAGGGCCATACGCCGCCTCCAGCACCTTAAACCGTCCTGTGAGCTGGTTGCACCCTCGGCCGTTGCCATAGACAGAGAGACCAGGTTCAGCCGGTGCCTGGAACGGCCACCGAGTCGCCTTCTCATACTCGCCGGGGACCAACGTGGCCCGCAGAGGGGCAGCAAACACGAGGGCCCAAAAACCCTCAGGGGCACGACCCAAAAAATGAATCTGTACTCCGTTGACTTGGTTCCCAACGATAGAGAAAGTTCCATCGGCAGAGGTCAACGCTCGCTGAATTCCCTCACCGATGTAGTCCCCTCGTTCGCTGTCCAGGAAGATGTAATTGCCGGGTTCACTCTCCAGGGAGGAGAGGCTCCGAGGCGTGGGCATCGGAATTGGTGTGGCCGTAGGCGCGGGGACGGCTACCGGAGCCAGGGGGGTCGCTGTTGCCTGGGGGACAAGGGGCACAGCCGTAGCTGTGGGAGCGAGGGTGACTGTGAGGAAAACATTAGTCCATGCAGACAATGCACGTTTCATTGTTTCCACACCAGCATCCCCGGCCGCTTCGTCCCACTCCCCGGTTGATTCAAAACGCTCATGGAGAGCAAGCATCGCACCCACGGCGTCTTGTAACGCCTTGTGCACTGCCGGGTCTGCAGCGCTGGGAGGCTCCAAATCCAGTGCCTCATAGAGTGTCCGCCACGTACGAGTAAGACATTGCCCTCCTGCCTTTGGCTCTTCTATCTCCAGGCATTTTTCATTCTCTTCGACATGCCTCCGGAAGGCGTCTTTTGCAGTTGCGGCGTAGTCTCCTGGAGTAGAGGGGCCTTTAGCCCCGCCACAGGCGGCCAACATGAGAGTCAGGACCACGCTCAAACTGGCTATGGAAAGCGCTAGCGCCACCCCTTGTCGCGGCCTTCTGCACCGATCCTTAGCCACAACTGGCCTCCTCTGCCATGGCTCCACGCGTAACAGGAAATAAGGAGGCGGCCCAGACCACCTGATACGTCTCGCCTGGGCCGGCCGCCGCGTAGCTGACCGCTGTGGCGATGCCGCCGCAATCATAAGTCTCGGGGGCCGGACGTGTAACGGTTGCCGAGATGTACACGTGGTTCACAACCGGTGCCGCAGTGCGCTTCTGCTGGCCCGCTTAAGGTGGTCAAGCTCGACACACGGATTTTTCATGGCATTAGTTAGTGTTATGAGGAAACTTTACGATCGCCGGAGTATCCAAGGCATACTGAGCTTGAGCAACCACAAGTGTGAGCGCAGTCTTTTGCTCGTGAGAAAGCGTCACGCCCGCGGGCGTACGACGATGGGCGCGTCGCGCCCCGCGCCTAGCTCCTGGGCGGCGCTCCCGTTGGTCACGGCGATCTCCAGGTAGCCACCACTGTTGATAGTCGCCAGCAGGCCCGCGCCTCCGGCGTAGGAGCGGCTGAGACGAGAGATGCGCCGTCCGGCGATCTCGACTTCGATGTCCGCTGAAGGGAGATCGTCACCTCGAATGTTCGTCGTCAGGTTCCCAAAGCGGTCCACGTCGAGGACGCATCCGGCGATGGAGCCGTCGTGCTGTCGTTGGGGGCGCGGGAGGGAGAGGACACGCAGGGTGGAGACGGGCCGCCCCAGGTGCTCGAGGGGGACCCCGTTGGCGAGGTGGGCGGCGACGGGGCCAAACAGGTCGCGGCCATGGAAGGTCCCACTTAGAGGCTGACGCCAGAAGCGGGACTCGGTGAGGTGGACCGCCCTTACGGCGGGAGAAAGCGAGCGTTCAACGGCTCTCCCTGAGGCGGCTCCTTCTGGGTCGAGATGGTCAAGGACGAGGGTGAGAAGGCCGTTGTCCGGCGCGACGAAGTAGTAGCCGCCTCCTTGCATAGCAATGGGCCTCCGTTCGGTGCCAACGCCGGGGTCAACGACGGCGAGGTGGACCGTTCCTGCCGGGAAGAAGGTAAAGGCCGAGGCGAGGAGAAGCGCCCCCTTCCTGACGTCCTGGGGCGGGACCTGGTGGGACAGGTCAATGAGCTGGGCGTCAGGACAGAGGGAGAGGATGACGCCCTTCATGGCTCCAACGTAGGTGTCTTCTAAACCGAAGTCCGTGAGGAGGGTGACGACGGGCCGGGCCATCGCAGGTGAGAGGGCTACGCGGGGGAGGTGAAGCGGGCGCTCAGGATGGAGAGAAGGATGAAGATGATACCCAGAGCGATGGTAGCCTGGAAAATGGTCTTCTCCAGCCCCCTCCGCACGCGGAAAACGGTGGTACCCTGGCCGAACATGCCGCCCAGTCCCTGGGTCCGCACCTGGAGCAGGATGAGCGCGACCAGCAGGACGGCGGCCAGGATCTGGAAGACGTGAAGGAGAAAAGCGAAGCTCACTTGCGGCCCTCTATGCTTTGACCTTTACCCTATCATACAAGTTCAGGAGGACCTTGGCGAGCTTGTCCGGGTCGTGGCGGAGGCGATAATCGGGGTTGACCACGTCGGCATAGATGGTTTCCACCCCCTCCACCGGCAGATCGGCCAGAGGGACGATGGCGTTGGGCCAGTCGGAAGGCAGGGTGGCGTCTACGTTGTTGTTCACCACCGTGTACTGGAAAAGCCCGCGTCCAACGTGGCGGTGGAGAGCGCGAATGTGGTCGCCACCGCTGTAGCCGTCGGTCTCTCCCGGCTGGGTGGCGACGTTGCAGACGTAGACCCGGACTGCTCGGCTGTTGCGGAGGGCCTCCTGGATTCCGGGCACCAGAAGGTTGGGGAGGACCGAGGTGTAGAGGCTGCCGGGCCCCAAGACGATCAGGTCGGCGCTCTGGATCGCTTCCACGGCCTCTTCGTAGGCCGGAGGATCGCCGGGCTCCATGGAGAGCCGGCGAATGTGCTTTCCGGCTTCGCTGATCTGGGACTCACCGCGGACATGGACCTCGTCCTGCATCCTGGCGGAGAGGGTGAGGCTGGCGAGGGTGGAGGGAAGGACACGCCCGCGGATGGCGAGGACGCGGCTGGACTGCTGGATCGCCTCTTCGAAGCTTCCCGTGACCCCGCTCATGGCGACAAGGAAGAGGTTGCCGAAGCTGTGGCCCTGGAGGCTGGAGCCCTCTCCGAAGCGGTATTGGAAGAGACGGGTCATGAGGGGCTCCGCCTCCGCTAAGGCGACCAGACAGTTGCGGATGTCGCCCGGGGGCAGGACTCCAAGCTCGCGGCGGAGCGCGCCCGAAGAACCGCCGTCGTCGGCGACGGTGACGATGGCGGTGAGGTTGGCCGTGTGTTCCTTGAGGCCCCGAAGCAGGGTCGAGAGGCCCGTGCCTCCTCCAATGGCGACGACCTTGGGGCCGCGCTCGCGGACACGGTACCGGTAGATGGCGTCAACGAGGCCGGGGCCGGGAGCGTTCTGAAGAAAGCCTGGCGGGAGAGCGGCCAGGAGCCGCATCAGAGAGAACAGTCCTACCCCCCCTCCTGCCACGAGAAGCAAGAGACCAGTGAACACCGAGGGGAGAGGGCTGGGTAGGGGCACGCCGAGCAGAGCGGCGAGAAGGTAAAGCAGGCCAAGAGAGACCAGCAGCCAGCCGAAGCCCCCGAGCCCGATCCACCGTTTGATGCCGAGCCCAGGCGCAAGGAGCCGCAGGTAACGCGTCGCAAACGAGACGCCGGTCTGTGTCGTTACAACGTGATTTGCCATCGCCTGCCGTTCCGAGACGCTTCGGTGGAGGCTAGGCCTCCTGCTCTCCCAGCTTGCGAGTCACGAGCCCGCTGGCCACCTGGGGATTGGCCTGTCCCCGCGTCGCCTTCATCACCTGGCCGACCAGGAATTTGGCTGCGGTCTGCTTGCCCTTCCGGTAGTCAGCGACGGCTTGGGGGTTGCCGGCTATGACCTCTTCGACGATCCGAAGCAGCTCCGACTCCTCGTTCACCTGGTGGAGGCCCTTCTCTCGGACAATGGCCTCGGCGGACTTTCCGGTCCGGAACATCTCCTCGAAGACCTCCTTGGCCATCCGTCCCGAGATGGTGCCAGCCTCCAGGAGGTCCAGGAGCCCCGCGAGGGCTTTCGGCGAGAGAGGGGACTGGTCGGGTTCCTTGCCTGTGGCATTCAATAGACCGGCCAGCTCGCTGAGGACCCAGTTGCTCGCTATTTTCGCTCGCTGCCGCCGCTGAGTGGGGTCCCTCTCCGGCGAATCCAGGATGCCTTCGAAGTAGTCGGCGGTGGCCTTGCTCTGGGTGAGGAGGGTGGCATCGTACACGGGCAAGCCCAGCCCGCGGATGAACCGCTCCCGGCGCTCGTCGGGAAGCTCGGGAAGGCGCCTTCTGATCTCCTCGACCCACTCGGCGTGGACAGCGAGGGGAGGAAGGTCGGGTTCGGGGAAATACCGGTAGTCGTGTGCGTACTCCTTGGACCGCTGAGAGACCGTGACGCTCCGCTCTTCCACCCAGCCTCGCGTCTCCTGGGCCACGGTGCCGCCCGAAGCCAGGACCTCTCTCTGCCTCTCGGTCTCGTACTGAAGGGCGTGGTAGACGGCGCGGAAGGAGTTCATGTTCTTGACCTCCACCTTGCTCTTGGGCAGAGGGGTGCCGGGAGGACGCAGGCTGATGTTTGCGTCGCAGCGGAAGCTCCCTTCCTCCATGTTCCCGGTGGAGACGCCCAGGTAGAGGAGAATGGTCCGGAGCTTGACCAGGTAGAGCCGCGCCTCCTCCGGCGAGCGAAGGTCCGGCTCGCCCACAACCTCCATGAGGGGAACGCCGGAGCGGTTGACGTCCACCAGGGAGTAGCTGTCGCCGCTGAAGTCGAACCGGTGGACAAGGCGGGCGGTGTCTTCCTCCAGGTGCACCCGCGTGATGCCGATGCGTCTCTTCTCGCCCTCGATGTCTATCTCGAGCCAGCCGTTTCGAGTCAGGGGCAAGTCATACTGGGAGATCTGATATCCCTTCATCAGGTCTGGGTAAGGATAATTCTTCCGGTCGAACTTGGTGAGGGGCAGGACCTGGCAGTGGAGGGCGAGGCCGGTCATGATGGTGAACTCGACGGCCTTCCTGTTGATGACGGGGAGGACGCCGGGCATCCCCAGGCAGATGGGGCAGACGCGGGTGTTGGGCTCGGCGGCCTGGTAGTCGGCGGCGCACCGGCAGAACATCTTGCTCTGGGTGAGGAGTTGGACGTGGACCTCGAGGCCGATGACGGGCTCCAGGTCCTGGGCGACGGTATTGGCCATGTTCATGCGCTCCGTGCGACTGGTGGACACGCCGATTGTAGCGCGGAGGCGAGGGGGGGTCAAGGCGGCGTTTCTTGTTACTCGGCGCTAGGCGTATAATTCCACCGCTGCTCGTAGCCAACGCCCTGTGACGCGCGAGGACAGGAAGATGCCAAAGGACGACGTGGCCAGACCGCCTCTGCTGGCGCTACTCATCTGCGAACGCATCATGATGGAAGATGACAAGGTGCCGACTTTACTTCGAGTGATCGACACCTTTAACTTCAGTATCGAGACGAGAGGACTCCCCGTTGTTCAAGGCAAAAACGTTGGGTTGCTCCTCAACTGTTGGGTATTTACCCGCTGGGGTCTAGGGAAAGGCGAGTTTACGGAGGAGTTGGCGGTAGTCCTACCCGAGGGCCGGGAGGTGCGTAGGGGACCGAGTGTTAAACTCAAGAAGCCTGGCGGATTTCACTTTTCGCAAATCCGCCACAACGTTAGCATGGTTGTGAAAGAGCCCGGGATATACGCTTTTCGGGTCTACTTGGATGGTGAACTCGTCGGTGAGCATCCGTTCCGCGTGAACATTGAACGTAAAACTGTGGCATGAAGGATCTCATGGAGCGTAGGCCAGACTGACCTTTCGGGTCTTGGTCGCGGTGCTTGTCCGCTCAGGCGTCCTCGCGTGGACTGATGTGCCATAGACCTCTGGATAGGTGATCCGGACAGATGGTGTGAAGTAGTTCTCCAAAACCCCGCCTAAATATGATCGCACATCAGCTTCGGTCACATGGCCGTCATCCATTTGGGCAAGGGCGACATCTAATTCGTCCGCCAGCGCTTTCCTGTCTCTATCCAAGTCCCACTGAAAGCGAGCAAGCCAGTCCCTTACCTCGCTCAGATCAATACGGTTCCTTAGATATTCCCGTATCATTTCTTCAATGGGAAGTGGCATAATGGTGACCCCCGTTTCACTGTCTGATAACGAGCGATACGCTGCGTTCCGTGAGCTGAACCTCTCTGAGAAGGTTCGTACAGGGTGGGTCGAAGAGATCGTTAGTGACCGCCCTGGCCCAATCAAGTATACCCGGCCCTGGGGGAACCTGCCACGGGGCACCATTTCTCAAGTGGTCCGCTATGTCGTCAAGTCAAACGGCTGGGAACTCGTAAAGGTGCACCGGTACAGGCTGCCAAACGGGCAGATCAGAGGCGGTCCTGATCCGCTCTATATTCGGCTCTACGACGTCGTCTTTACCCGTGCGAAGGATCAACTTCCGGCTCTCCCTAGTTCGTAGCTGGGATGCAGGACCGTGGCCCTGCAGAAGCGATGAGCCCGGTCACCGTGCCGCCAGCCACTCCGCCACCTCCTGACGGTTGCGCTCCAGCCAGCGGGCGTTGAGGGTGATCCGCTCCAAGGACTGCTGGATGGCGCGGGTGGCGGCGGGCGCGGGGTTGCGCTGGAAGAACTCCTCTACGTCCCTCTTTGCTTCCAGGGTGGTGAAGTTCCCCGTGATGGCGACCAGCCGCATGACCTGGAAACCGCCGCTGCCGTACCGGCGCTTGAACTCCGGCCAGTTGCTCTTCACATACTCCCAGGCTGGCTCCCTTCCGTTCCTGTTATAGGCGACGGCGGAGACCAGCGCGACGGTGTCCTGGGAGCGGACCTCCTCAGGTGAGAGGGAAAGCTCCAGCGTTTTCTTCAGGAGGTCCTTCTGCGCGAAGGCTGCCAGGGCCATATGCAACCGCACCTTCTCCTCGTGGAGGGGCGCCTCGCGCGCAAGCCCGCGTAAAATCTCGTAGGTCTCCCCGTCTCCTGTGCGGGCGGCGAGCGTGTAGACCACGGCCCGCAGGTCGGGGATCAGGGAGGAGCGGTCGTCCAGGTACCGCTGGAACCGGCCTCGGGCCTCTTGAAGGACCTTGGAATCACCCAGGGCCCCCGAAACTCCGAGCACGGTGCTGCGCAGCAGCGTCTGGAGGTGCCCTTCGCCGGACTTCGGCCTCCAGCCGACCTTCTTCACGATGGTTTCGAGCAGCCCGCGCCCAAAGGACTGAAATCGCTCTGAGCAGGGCTCCTGGGCAAGGAGGAGGTCGATCTCGCGGAGGTGGCCTGCGAGGTTCGCCCAGACGGAGAGGTCCTGCTCCCCCTTGTATGCGTCGGTCAGGTCGAGGTACTGGATCGCTGAGAGGAGGCCCGCTCGCGCCAGAGCGAAGGCGTCCTCCTCGAGGCCCAGACGGTCGGGAGCGCTCATCTCCTGGGCTGTCACGGCCGCGATGAGCCTGGCCCATTCCTTTTCGGCGTACAGCACCCGGAAGAAACCGGTCTCCCCGGCGTTGGCTTTCACCCAGCCGCCCGAGCCCGGCCGGGGCAAGGCCCTTTTCAGTCGGAGAGGGGCTTCGCGGGTGGTGAGAAGGAGGGAGTCACTCTCTGAAGCGCCCGCCCCGGAGACGCTGATGGGCACCTGCCAGACGTTCTGGTCTGCCTCCGCGCCCGTGTAGAGGAAACGCTGCTGGGAGAAGTTGACCTGTGCGCCGCGCCCCCGCCGTCGCACATCGGCCCGGACTACGGGATACCCCGTCTGCTTCACCCAGGAGTCCATGATCGCTCGGACCGGCTGCCCGGAGGCCTCCTCCAAGGCCTGCCACAGGTCGGACGTCTGCGCGTTGCCGTACTGGTGGCGGGAGATGTAGAGCCGGAGGCCATCCCGGAAGGTGTCGGGTTCCAGGAACTGCTCCAGCATTCGGAGGATGGAGGCCCCCTTGCTGTAGCTGATGGCATCGAAGAGCTGGTTCACCTCGGAGGGTTTTCGCACCGAGGCCTCGATGGGGTGGGAGTTCTCCAGGCCGTCGAGGCCAAGGCCGGCGTTCACGTCGGAGAGGACGAACTGGGTCCACATGTCCCACTCCGGGAAAAGATGGTCTATGGCCTTCGTGGCCATCCAGGAGGCGAAGCTCTCGTTCAGCCACAGGTCGTTCCACCAGGCCATGGTGACAAGGTCTCCGAACCACATGTGGGCCATCTCGTGGGCGACGACCTCGGCCACCCGCTGGCGGGTCGCGGGCGCCGAGTTCTGAGGGTCGAACAGAAGGGCCGTCTCCCGATAGGTGATGACCCCCCAGTTCTCCATGGCGCCGGCGGCGAAGTCGGGGATGGCGAGGTGGTCCAGCTTCGGCAGTGGGTATGGAACGCCGAAGTAGTCGTTGTAGTAGGAGAGCAAGCGCACGGCGATGTCGAGGGCGAACCGCCCCTGGTCTCTCTTGCCCGGCACTGCCCCTACCCGGACCAAGGTCCCGGCGGCTGCCCTTGCCTCCACGAACTCCAGCTCGCCGACGATGAAGGCCAGGAGATAGGTGGACATCACCGGAGTCTCGGCGAACTGGAGCCGTTTCCGTCCTCCTGGAGCGGGGCTTTCCTTTGTGACGGGGGCATTAGAGACGGCGGTGAGGCGAGCGGGGATGACGAGGTCGACCTGGAACGTGGCCTTGAGGGCAGGCTCGTCCCAGCAGGGAAAGGCCCGGCGGGCGTCGGTGGCCTCGAACTGAGTCGCGGCCATGGTCCGGGTCTGCCCCTCGGGAGAGCGATAGGTGCTTCGGTAGAAACCGTGAAGACGGTCGTTGAGGCGTCCCGCGAAACTAATAAAGAGCTGGGCCGGCCCTGTCCGGAGAGGGGTGGGGAAACGGAAGGTGGCGGTCTCGTTCGTCTCGTCGTAGGAGATCTGGCTGGCGGCCGTCGCGGTCCCGTCGGGATGAACGACCCTCGCGCTTTGGACCTCGATCTCGACGGCGTTGAGGGCGATCTCGCTGGTGGGTTCGACCACCGATATGTCGATCGTCTCCTCGCCCTGGAAGGTGAAGGCCTCCAGGTCCGGCGTCAAGGTGATGCGGTACTTGCGGGGCCGCACGTTGGAGAGCAAGAGAGAGTGGTCCGAGGTGGTCATCCTTGTTGGTCTCCTGAGCAGGTGGATAGATTCGTATTGTACGAGTCTACTCCTCCTCCGTGGGCGCAGCTATCATCTGCCTCCAGTAGAGGAAGGCTAGGGGAAAGGAGAAGAGGCGTTAGCTTGCTACTCGTCTTCTCTAGCAGGTTGCTGAAAATCCCTTCGACCACCCCCCCTATCCCCCTTCTTGATTAGGAAGGGGGTGGGAATTCTATCTGGGGGACACCCCCAGCCCCCTGGCAAAGGGGCTCCGCCCCTCTGCACTCTCCTCTTTCAGCACCCTCCTAGACTGAACGGGCTGGGGGTCAGAGCTGGACGGCGTCCCCTTCCACGGCGTGTTGGGCGAGTATGTACGTGGCGGCGTTCCATGTCTGACTGGCGGCGCCGTGGGGCTCTCCGGTGTCTCCTGCCAGCCATTCCCGAAACTCCCAGGGGTGCTCTCGTCCTAGGGCGTTGGCCTGGGCGAGGGTTTCCAGGGTCCGGGCCGCTTCTTGAAGCCGTCCGGCCTGGTGAAGGGCAAGGACGTAGAAGCCGCCGATGAAGGGCCAGACGCCGGCGTTGTGGTAGCGATAGGGCAGGGCTTTCCACTGCTCCGCCTGGTGGCGGAGAGACTCGGGCTTCAGCATACTCCAGCGGTCGTTCTCCGGCGTGATGGGGCCAGGGAAGGCCTTGGCAGGGTAGGGCTCCGCCACCTTTGCGGCTGCCAGGTAGTCCAGCACGCGACGTGCTCGCTGTGCGTCGGCGATGTGAAAGAGGACGGCCAGGAGGTTAGCCAGCACGTCGCACACGTCGGCGAACTGGCCGAAGGTCACGTGGGACAGGTAGTAGCCGCGGTCCGGCCTTGCCGCCTCCTGAAAGGCGCTCAGCGAGGCGGCATGAGGGAACTTCCCCGTCCTGCCGCCGTCCTGCGCCGGACCTCTCAAGAGGGCAGCGTAGTCGGCTTCCCGCTCAGGCCAGAAGAGGGTGTTGATCCGCCAGGGAATGTCGTCGGGCCGGGTGGAGAGGGGCTGGTCGAGGCGGGAGCCGAGCTCCGCCAAAGCACGGGCGGCGGCGGCGTAGAGGACGTTCACGTGAAGCACCTTGCCGCTGCGGTTCAGCGTGGAGTCCACCCAGTCGCCGGCCTCGGGGGAGTCGATCAGGCCGAGGCCGTTGGCGTCCTGGTGCTGGAGCCACTGGAAGGCGGCCAAAGCGCGAGGCCACAGGTTTTGGAGAGTCGTCTTATCCCTCGTAACCCGCACGTAGTGGTGCAGGGCGATGATGAACCAGCAAGAGACATCGGTGCAGCCGGTCTCGCCCCAGTCCCAGTGGTCCTCCTCGGGCCAGACCGTGTTGGGGATTTGTCCGTGTTCCGAGGCGTGGGTGGCCAGGGTCTCCAGGGTGCGTCGAGAGGCTTCTAACAGCTCCGGTTCTCCGGCGGCGCAGGCGCCCAGCACGGCGATGCAGCCGTCGCGGCCCCAGATGGCGTGGTAGTGCGCGAACTCCGCCGAGGCGACGAAGCCGTAAGGCGTCGAAGCTCGCTTGAGAAGCTCCACAGACTTCTCATAGCACTGAGAAATCAGACGCGTGTCCCCCATGCCAACCTCGCCGAGGCCGCGGCTGGACCGTCTCTCCGGAAGCCGCTGCCCTCTACTCAGCCTCCTCGGGCCAGCCGTTTGGGCCGATGAGCGGGACGAAGCGACAGCCGCCACACCGGCGGACGATGGTCTGGTTCCCCTGTTTCCGTACCTGGAGCAGCTCCTGCTCGCTCTTGGTCCCCACGGGGATGACCATGCGACCCCCCTCTCCGAGCTGGACGAGGAGGGAGCGGGGGATGTGAGGGGCCGCGGCGGAGACGACGATGGCGCTGTAGGGGGCTGCCGGGGGCCATCCCAAGGCATCGGGAAGGGCCGGGTGGACGTCGACGTTGGTGTAGCCGAGGGAGTGGAGAGTCTTCTTCGCTCGTTCAGCGAGGCTTGGAAGGCGCTCCACGGAGACGACGTGCCCAGCCAGTTCGGCCAGGATGGCGGCGTGGTAGCCGCTCCCCGTTCCCAGCTCCAGGACGCGGTCCTCTTTCCCTAGCTCCAGTTCCTGGGTCATGAGGGCGACGATGTAGGGTTGGGAGATAGTCTGCCCCTCGCCAATGGGGAGAGGTATGTCCTCGTAGGCCAGGTAGATGTGCTCCGGGAGGACGAAGCGCTCGCGAGGGACCTTCTCGAAGGCTGTGAGGACCGATTCGTCGAGGCCCTGGCGCCGGAGGAATTCGATGAGCATCTGCTTCCCGAACCCCGTCGCTGCCATGCTACCAGCATACGCCAGGGCAGACTTGTCGGGAGTCTCTTGCGCCGCCCACGCAGGAGCGCCAAGAAGCGAACGATATCGCCGCTGGGCTGGGCCTCTATTTTGCCCGCTTGCTCGTCGTCGCCTCGCGCTTCGGACGGATGGCTAAGACGGGGAAGGCCGTGTCTCGCACCAGAGCGTCGGCCACGCTTCCCAGCACGAGCCGGCGGATCCCGCCCCGGCCGTGGGTGGTCATGACCACGAGGTCGACCTTCTTCTCCTTGGCGATCTCGCTGATGGCCTCCGCGGGGCGCCCCGAGGAGAGGATGTGGGTGAAGACCTTGATCCTCTGGGCCCTGAGCTTCTTCGCCGTCTGTGAGAGGTAGCGTCGGGACCGGGTGACGTTGGCCCTGTCCTGCTGTTTCGCCGAGTCCAGCATGATCTCGATGGCCTGGGGGGACTCCATGCCCATCAGCCCGAGCGTGGTGAGAGGGGTGGGCTGAACGACCCTTACGAGGTGGACCTCCGCTTTGAATCTTTTGGCCAGCGCCACCGCTCTGGGAAGGGCCTGTGCGCTGAGCCGAGAGCCGTCTAGAGGCACCAGGATGCGCTCGAACATAGGATGAAAGCTCCTTCCACCGCGCGACAGATTACGATGCCGGGCGGATGGACAGCATTATCGCACGTTATCTTCTCTGCATCAGGAGGCTGACTGGCTAGAAGCGGACGGTGTCGCCGCTCTTCATCCCGACCACCTGGATGCCGCTGCCTCGCATGAGCCGACGGAACTCCGCCAGGTCGTTGGAGGTCATCGTGTTCATGGGGCCGGGGTAGTGCATGGGGACCACCCATTCGGGCTTCAGGTACTCGCGACAGGCGTAGGCGGCGTCCACGGGGTCCATGGTGTAGTAGCCGCCGATGTTCACCAGGGCGAGATGGGGGTGGTAGCGG
>JACQUM010000032.1 GCA_016210295.1 Chloroflexota bacterium
CGCTCACCCTGAGCCTGTCGAAGGGTGAGCCGCTCATGGTTCGACAAGCTCACCACGAGCGGCTGGTCATGACGCCCTTTTCCGCAAGCAGGTACTAGGCTAAGTAGAAGCGTTGGGCCATGCGCAGAAGGATGGTCGAGGCCGGTCTCCCGAGGCGCTCCAAAAGGTGATGGAGGCGGCGGCCGCCGGCAAGGAGCCCTGTGCTGTCCGCTAGGGTCGCCTGGCGACCTTCCGGTAGGTGGGAGTCAGCCAGTGGCTATACCGCTTGTCCACGCCCTTGACCATTTCGAAATAGAGCTTCATGAGCTTGGCCGTCACGGGACCGATCTTTCCGTCCCCGATGCGGCGCCCGTCCACATCAAGCACGGGTGTCACGTGGGCGGCCGTGCCGGTCAGGAACAGCTCCTCGGTGACGAAAAGCTCGCTCCGGCTCACCCTGCGCTCCACGGTCTTGATGCCCAGCTCCTTCTCGGCCAACTCCATGACGGTGGCGCGGGTGATCCCTTCCAGGATGTTCTCGGTGGTCGCGGGGGTCACGAGTTGGCCGCGCTCCACGAGGAAGACGTTCTCCCCGCTCCCCTCGGAGATAAACCCATCGCGGTTGAGCATGATCGCCTCGTCGTAGCCGCGCCAGACCGCCTCGCTCTTGGCGAGGCTCCCGTTCACGTAGAGGCCGCAGATCTTGGCGCTCGGAGGCATCATCGTGTCGTCGATGCGGGTCCAACTGGAGATGCAACAGCGAATGCCCTCGTCGGAGGCGAGGTAGTTTCCGAAGGGGACGACGTAGATGAGGAAATCGTCCTTCAGGTCATGGACGCGCAGGCCCACTACCTCGCTGGCCTTGTAGGCCAGGGGACGCACGTAGATGTCCTGCTGGTAGCCGCATTTCTCTACCAGCTCCACGGTCATGCGCGTCATCTCCGCCGCCGAGTAGGGGATGGTGATGTTGAGCATGCGGCAGCTCCGCAGGAGGCGCTCGTAGTGCTCCTCGACACGGAAGAGGTACATCTGCCCCTCCGCCTCGTTCCAGTTGCCGCGGATCCCTTCAAAGACGCCTGTCCCGTAGTTGAAGGCGTGGGTGACGACGCTGATCTTCGCTTCCTCTAACGGGACGGTCTTGCCTTGAAAGAAGGCGTAGGCGGGCATGGCTCCACTCTCCTGCGAGACTTGTCCATCATTATAGCAGCCCCCTGAACGTCTACAAGTTGAGGCCTGAGTTAGTCCCTAAACATGAGGTAAGGACCTATTTCAACCACCGACAAGACGGAGGCACTAGTCCAGACCTTCCGCTGCTGGCTATGCAGGTGACCCTCATCCCCCTGCCCCTTCTCCCTGGTAGGGAAAAGGGGGGAGAGGGGACCGAGGGGGTGAGAGCATAGCCTTCTGTTCGCCCATGTCCCGAACCAGCGCGGGCCCTTGCTACGCCTGTCTGGCCCGCCTATTCTGAAGAGCCATGAACGCCTCCCGCCTGAGAACCGTTGTGGCTGGCGTCTTGCTCCTGGGAGCCGTGGGGGCCCTCGTCGTCCTGGCCTGGCGCGATGCCTCGGGTGGCCGAGAGCCCTTGGAAGTCGTCTCCCCAACCCCCGCGTCGCCTTCCGGCTCTGTTGTCGTCCACGTCGTGGGGGAGGTGGTTGCCCCGGGGGTGTATACCCTTTCGACGGGGTCACACCTGTTCGAGGCCGTGGCGATGGCGGGGGGGCCGACGGAGGGAGCCGATACCCAGGCCGTGAACCTCGCGGCCGTCCTGGTGCATGGGCGGCAGTACCGGGTGCCCCCCAAGGGAGAGGGGCCTGTCGGGAGCCCGCAACCCGATGGCCTCGTCGATATCAACACGGCCACGCTGGAAGAGCTGGACGGCCTCTACGGCATCGGCCCCAAGCTGGCGCGGGACATCATCGCCTATCGGGAAGAGAACGGCCCGTTCCAGCGGGCGGAGGACCTTTTGCTGGTTCCCGGCATCGGCCCCAAGACTCTGGCGGGGTTTCGGGACCGGGTGACGGTCCGGTAGGACATGCGTCAGTTCGCCGCAGCGGGTGGGTTGATTTTCGGCCTGGCCCTGGCCCAGTGGAGCGACTACCCTCTGGTTGGCCTGACCCTCGTCGCCGGCTCCGGTCTTGTCGCTCTGTTCCTGCGCCCTGGGGGACCTCTTTTGCTCGCCTCTCTCTTTCTCCTAGGCTTCACTTTCGGGGCCGCCCGAGTCCAGATCGGCGAGGCGCTGGCCCCGGCCGATACTCTCTCTCTCCTCGTGGGGCAGACGGTGGAGGTCACGGGGATCGTCGCCGAGGACCCCTTCTTGAAGGGAACTCGGCTTCGTGTTCGCCTGGACATCGAATCCGTGGCTGTGGAAGGCGAGACCCGCCCTGCCCACGGAGGACTCATCGCCTGGCTCCGCCAGCCTGTGGCTCTGGGGCAGGGGGTGGTGGAGGTCGGCTACGGGGACCGGCTGCGGCTGGCGGGGAGGTTGGAGGCGCCGCCAGTCTACCCCGACTTCGACTACCGCGGCTACCTGGCGCAGCGAGGAGTCCGGGCTGCGATCTTCCAGCCGGAGGTGGTGGGGCTCGATCGGAGTGTTGGGGCGGCTCCGCTTCGGTGGGTCTACGAGCTGCGGGACGGGCTCGACGCCTCGCTTCAGCGAGCCCTGGCTGAACCTCAGGCGGGCCTAGCGCGCGCCCTTCTCCTGGGCCGACGGGACGGCCTCTCGCCGGAGGTGAACGATGTTTTCGCCCGCGCAGGCATCGCGCATGTCCTCGCCATCTCAGGCTTGCAGGTCGGCGTCCTCCTGGGGATCGTGCTGGCGGCCAGCACGGCGCTTCTTGGCCGCCAGCACGGGGTGCATCTTCTGGTCGCCCTCCTCTTCCTCTGGCTCTATGCGCTGCTGGCGGGACTCAGCCCCTCGGTGCAGAGAGCTGCGGTGATGGGCGGCGCCTATCTCCTCGCTCTGGCCAGCGGCCGGCAGGCGAGTGGCGGCCTTATTCTTCTCCTCGCCGGAGCCTTTCTAGCGAGTGTCACTCCGTCGATCCTGGGAGAGGCCTCCTTCCAGCTCAGTTTTCTGGCCATGGCTGGTCTCGTCTATCTGGCGCCTCTCATGGCTAGCTACTTCGAGAAAAAAGCAGGTCCGGCAGGGCAAACTGCTCTCGGTCGCTCACTCATCCAGGGGAGCGCCGCGACCCTGGCCGCGACCGTTTTTGCGCTTCCTGTCGTGGCCTACCATTTTGGTGCGGTGTCTCTTGTCGGGCTCCCGGCTACCTTGCTTGTTCTTCCCGCCCTTCCAGTTCTTCTGGTCGTTGGTGGCCTCTCCGCACTGGCGGGCCTTGCGGCGCCGGGCCTGGGACAGGCGCTGGGATGGGTCTCCTGGCTTTCCCTCTCGTACTTTTTGGCCGTCGCCCAGGGCTTCGCCGCTCTCCCATTTGCCTCCTTCGCTTTTACTCAGATCGGCGCTTTCCATCTCCTGATCTACTATGGAATCCTGGCGTTCCTCCTCTGGTGGCGCGTGCTTGGAAGGCCGGCGGGGCTTCTCGGCCCGGTCGTCACGCCTGCGAGCGGGGGGGTGGGATACGCGGGCTCTGCTGCGCTGATCGCCATCGCGGTGCTGGGAATGCTGGGGGTCTTCCTCTGGTGGAGCGCCCTTCAGCCGCCTGGGCCGTACCTCCAGGTGAGCATCTTGGACGTAGGGCAGGGGGATGCCATCCTCGTGCAGGCTCCCTCGGGCCGCCGGCTCTTGCTGGACGGAGGCCCCGACCCCGCAGTCCTTGACGCTCGACTGGGGGCGGAGCTCCCCTGGTGGGCGAGACGAATCGATCTGCTGCTCCTCTCTCACCCCCAGGTCGATCACCTCGCGGGCCTCCTTACCGTCCTGGAGAGGCGCCCCATCGGCCTCGTCGTGGAGACCGGGCTGGAAGGCGAGTCGGCGGCGTACCTTCGGTGGAGGGAGCTGATGGAGGAGCACGGCGTGGGGCGGGCGGTGGGGAGGGCAGGGTCTCGCGTAGACCTCGGGGGAGGCGCGTTTCTGGAGGTCATCTATCCCGAGGGGCCGCTGCTCGCGGCGACGGGCGCAGACCTCAACAACAACTCCCTGGTGGTCCGGCTCACCTATGGCGACGTCTCCTTCTTGTTCCCCGGAGACATCGAAGGGGATGCGGAGCGGGACATGGTGGCCCGCGGCCTCTTCCTGGGGGCGACGGTGCTGAAAGTCCCGCATCACGGAAGCGCCACCTCCTCTACAAGCGCCTTCCTCCAGGCCGTCTCCCCGCGGGCGGCCATCGTCTCCGCCGGCGGCGGGAACCGGTTCGGTCACCCGACCGACGAGGTGATCGGTCGCCTGGAGAGTGCCGTCGGGGCCTCGCGCCTCTACCGGACCGACCGCGACGGAACGGTCCGTTTCCAGACCGATGGTCGCCGTTTTTGGGTGGAGACGGAGCGCTGAGCGTGGCTATACTTGGATGTATTCCTCAAAGGAGATGCTTGTGCCTCGCGTAGACGGCCGTCAACCTTCGGAGCTCCGCTCCGTGCGGATCGTCTCCGGTTTTCAGGCTTACGCCGAAGGCTCCGTCCTTATCGAGACGGGCCAGACCAGGGTGGTCTGCGCGGTGAGCGTGGAGGAGCGACTTCCGGCCTGGCTCCGCGGGGAGGGGAGGGGATGGGTCACGGCGGAGTACGCTATGTTGCCTCGCTCCACCCTCACCCGCACTCCCAGGGAGCGGAACGCCGGGCCGGAGGCGGGGCGCAGCCAGGAGATCCAGCGCCTCATCGGGCGCTCCCTCCGCGCCGTCGCCGATCTGTCGCTCTTCGGCGAGCGCACCTTCACCGTGGACTGCGACGTCCTCCAGGCGGATGGGGGCACGCGCACCGCCTCGATCACCGGTGCCTACGTGGCCCTCTATCAGGCGCTGGACCGGCTGTGGCGCCAGGGCGCCTTTCCTCGGCTTCCTCTTACGGCGGCCGTGGCCGCTGTGAGCGTGGGCATCGTCCGGGGACAGCCTCTCCTCGACCTCTGCTACGAGGAGGACGTGGAGGCCGACTCCGATTTCACCGTGGTGATGACCAGCCGGGGGGAGCTGGTGGAGGTGCAGGGGACGGCGGAGCGCCATCCCTTCACACGCAAGGAGATAGACGGCCTGCTTGACCTTGCGCAAACGGGGCTTCGGCAGCTCTTCCGGGCCCAGGAGGATGCCATCGCGGCTTGGCGTGGCGTCTGACCACCGCGCTTTGCTTCGCTTTTCAGCGGCCTTACAATAGGCTAAAGGGCGCGCTGCTCGGCGGCGAGCCCCTTTAGCCGTTCAGCGCGAGGTGTTTGGAGGCGAGAGAGCATGTCCCTCGTGGGTCTCCTCGAATGGGTGAGGAGCCATCCCTCGTACCGGCGCCTCCTTGAGGAAGTCGGAGGGGCGTCGTCTTCACGGCGAATGGCCCTGCTGGAGGGCGCGAAGCCCTTTCTCGTCGCCGCCCTCTGGCGGGACATGGGCGTGCCGGTCCTGTGGCTCGTGCCCCAGCCGGATGAGGCCCGGCGCCTCTACGACCAGCTCCTTCCCTGGCTCCCCGTTGAAGACCGCGCTCACGTCCTCCTGTATCCTGAGCCGGACGCCCTCCCGTACGAACGTCTGACCACCGACGCCTCCACTACCCGGGACCGCCTGCGCGTCCTCACTACCCTCGCTCTGGGGATGCTTCCGAGGGGGGGCTTGGTGGTGTCGTCGGCGTACGCTGCGGCGCAGGTGACGCTGGACCCGGCGGTGGTGAAGAGCGAGAGCCACGTTGCCCGCGTGGGGCAGAGGCTTCGACTCGAAGAGTTTACCGACGGGCTTGTGGGGCTTGGGTACGAGCCCGTTCAGGCCATCGAGGTGCCGGGCACGTTCAGCCGGCGGGGTGGCATCCTGGACGTCTGGCCTCCCGCCTCGGAGGAGCCGGTGCGCATCGAACTCTTCGGCGATGTGGTGGACAGCATCCGCCGTTTCGCTCCCGCCACACAGCGCTCCGAGAAAGGGGTGGGAGAGGTCCTCGTTAGCCCGGCCCGTGAGGTCCTGCCTCGCACCTTCCGTGCCCTGGCTACCCACCCCTCCCCTATGAGTGCCTCCGAAGGGAGACGCCCCCTTGGCGGCTCTCGCGAGGAGGGGTGGGGGCAGATGGCGCCGGAGGTGAAGGCACGGTTCGAGGAGGAGCTGGGGCGGCTCGCGGAAGGCGTGTGGGTGGAGGAGGGGGAGTTCTACGGCCCTCTGGTCAACCGCCACACACTCCTGGACCACCTGCCTCGCGACACTTTTCTTGTCGTGGACAGGCCGAAGCGCCTCCGGCTCTCCCTGGAGGAGCTGGAGGCACAGGGGGAGGAGATCAAGAGAGGCTTGGTGACGAGGGGACAGCTTCCCGCGGACTATCCTTCTCCCCTCCTTTCCTCCGCCGCTCTGCTGGAGCGTCTGGACGCCTTCCCCCGTCGTCTTGCCCTCGATCCATTCGGAAGCCAGGAGGAGCGCGACGGCGGGGGGGAAGGGGGTGAGGCGCTGGTATTTACCCCGGCCCCTGTCTACGGGGGGCGCATGGAGCCTCTGGTCCGGGATGTCAAGGAGAGGCGGCGCCGCAAAGGGATAACGGTCCTGGTGAGCCAGCAAGCGGAGCGCTTGAGTGAGGTCCTCGACGATGCCGGCATCACCGCGGTCTCTCAGCGAGATCTGACGTCGCCGCTGGTGCCTGGCGCGGTCGCCGTGGTCCACGACGCTCTTGCCGAGGGGTGGGCCCTGAGTCTGGGAGCCACGCCGGAAAGCGGCCTGCTCCTCCTCACCGATGCAGAAGTCTACGGGTTCGTGAGGCAAGCGCGACCGCGGCGACGCCGCGCCGTCCGCCGCGATACCTTCCTCTCGGAGATCGGGGTTGGAGACTATCTGGTCCACATCGAGCACGGCATCGGGAGGTTCCTGGGCACACGGCCCATGGAGGTGGAGGGCGGAGAGCGGGAGTACCTCGTCCTTCAGTACGCCTCCGGCGACACCCTCTATGTCCCGACCGATCAACTGGACAGGGTGAGCCGCTACTTTGGCACCGGCGGGTCGCCGGAGCTGACACGCCTGGGCACCCAGGACTGGGCCCGGACCAAGCGACGGGCCAAGGAGGCTGCCCTGGCCTACGCCGCGGAGCTCCTTGAGGTCTACGCCTCCCGGGAGCTGGCGCCGGGTATCGCCCTCTCCGCTGATACGCCCTGGCAGGGCGAGCTGGAGGCCTCTTTCCCTTACGTGGAGACGCCGGACCAGCTAAGGGTGATCGAGGAGGTGAAGGAGGACATGGAGGGCGCGCAGCCGATGGACCGCCTCATCTGCGGCGACGTCGGCTACGGCAAGACGGAGGTAGCGCTGCGGGCCGCCTTCAAGGCTGTCATGGGCGGAATGCAGGTAGCCGTCCTGGTCCCCACCACGATTCTGGCCCAGCAGCACGACGAGACTTTTCGCCAACGCCTCGCCTCCTTCCCCGTTCGGGTGGAGATGCTCTCGCGGTTCCGCACCAAGGAGCAGCAGGACGCCGTCGTCGCCGGCCTGAAAGATGGCTCGGTGGACATCGTGATCGGGACGCACCGGCTGCTCCAGAAAGACATCGGGTTCAAGAACCTGGGGCTTCTGATCGTCGACGAGGAGCAGCGGTTCGGCGTGTTTCACAAGGAGCAGCTGAAGAGGCTGCGGAGCGAGGTAGATGTTCTGACCCTGACCGCGACTCCCATCCCCCGGACGCTTCACATGGCCCTGGTCGGCGTGCGCGACATGAGTACCATCGAGACGCCGCCGGAGGAGCGCCTGCCCATCAAGACCTTCGTCGCGGAGTACGATGAGCGGCTCGTTCGGGAGGCGGTCCTTCGGGAGATGGATCGCGGCGGACAGGTCTTCTATCTGCACAACCGCATCTTCGACATCGAGCGAGAAGTTTCGCGTCTTCGCGAACTCGTCCCGGAAGCGCGGATTGCGGCGGCCCATGGGCGCATGGTCAGCCAAGTCCTGGAGAAGACGATGGCCGCTTTCGCCCGCGGCGAGGCCGACGTCCTGGTGTGCACCACCATCATCCAGGCCGGCCTCGATCTCCCCAACGCCAACACCCTCCTGGTGGACGAGGCGGACAAGCTGGGCCTCGCTCAGCTCTACCAACTCCGCGGGAGGGTGGGCCGCTCCTCCCTGCGGGCCTACGCCTACTTCTTCTATCGGAGCGGACGGGTGATCACGGAGAGGGCGGAGCGTCGGCTCGACGCTATCCTCTCCGCTACTGAGCTGGGGGCCGGGTTCCGCATCGCCATGAGAGACCTGGAGATTCGGGGAGCGGGGAACCTGCTGGGGCCGCAGCAGAGCTGGCACATCGCCGCCGTGGGGTTCGATCTGTACACGCGCCTCCTGGCGGAGGCGGTGGA
>JACQUM010000025.1 GCA_016210295.1 Chloroflexota bacterium
CCCTGCCAATCCCGAGTCTTCGAGACTGGACTCCCCTTTTTCAGCAGCCTGATAGGAACAGGCACCGTGAGGCCCGCTGAACTCCGAGGCCCCTCCCACCCCTCGTCGCTTTGCCATAAAGACATATACTTCGTTATAATATCCCCACTCTCGCCGCTGGGAGATAGCTAATCACGGAGGGAAGGCATGGCGAACCCCAGGGAGCGGGCGCGGGAGATCGCCCAGGGCGTCCTCGCCAACGTCGAGCGCGTCATCATCGGGAAACACGAGACGACCGAGCTGGCCCTCATCGCCATCCTCAGCGGGGGGCATGTCCTCATCGAAGACGTGCCCGGAGTGGGGAAGACGGTGCTGGCGAAGAGTTTGGCCATCTCCCTCGGCTGCTCGTTCAAACGGGTGCAGTTCACGCCTGACCTCCTGCCCAGCGACATCATCGGCGTCAACCTCTTCAACCAGAGGACAGGCGAGTTCGAGTTCCGTCCAGGTCCCGTCCTTGCCCAAGTCGTCCTGGCCGACGAGGTGAACCGCGGCACGCCCAAGACCCAGTCGGCCCTGCTGGAGGCAATGGAGGAGGGCCAGATCACCGTCGACGGCGTCACCCACACCCTCCCCAAGCCCTTCCTAGTCCTGGCCACCCAGAACCCCCTGGAGCACGAGGGAACCTTCTCCCTGCCCGAGGCCCAGAGGGACCGCTTCCTCCTCCGCATTCATCTTGGCTATCCTGCCCTGGACGCCGAGATGGCTATCATGGAGTCGCAGCGTCTCAGGCATCCCATCGAGGACCTGCAGCCCATCTCTTCGCCCGAGGAGCTGCTCGACCTTCAGCAGGAGGTCCGGGAGACTTACGTAGACGACATGATCAAGAGGTATATCGCCCTGATCGTCGATGCCACTCGCACGCATCCCGCCGTGTACGTCGGCGCCTCCCCCCGAGGGGCTCTGGCCCTCTACCGGGCCTCTCAGGCCCGAGCCCTCCTCCAGGGCCGCGACTACATCCTCCCCGACGACGTGAAGACTCTCGTCCCCTACGCCCTCGCTCACCGCCTCATCCTCAATCCCACCGCCAGGATGCAGGACCTCTCCGTGCAGGAGGTCCTCCAGCAGACGGTCCAGTCGGTCCCCGTACCAGGAGCGGCTCCCCAGAGCCAGCCACGGGGCTAGCGTCTCAGACAGATAGCCAGGGGAGACGGCGGAGGTGTTAACTCTCCCCCAGCAGAAGATGACGCGGACAAAAGCGGCGAAGAAAAGAGCGAGACCACACCGAAAAGCATGCGGACCCGACGGATCATCCTCATTGCCCTCCTCCTGGTCTCCCTCTTCCTGACCCTGGCGTCAGGATTCTACGCCACCGCCTACCTCGTCTACATTCTGGGGGCGGTCCTGGGGCTCACCTGGCTTTGGGCTCGGGGCAGCGTCGGAGGAGTCAAGGTCTCGGTCACCCGGCGGCAGCTCCTCGTCCAGACGGGGGACTGGGTGGAGGAGCGCATCGGCATTGAGAACACGACGCGGGTGCCCAAGCTCTGGCTTCAAGTAGAGGACATCGGGACTTTCCCGGGCCTTCAAGGGCGCGTCCTCGGCCTGGAAGCTCAGCAGTACCGGTCCTGGAAGATTCGAGCCCAGGCCACGCATCGGGGCCGCTTCACCCTGGGGCCGCTCCGCATCCGCTCCGGCGATCCTCTGGGCCTGGTCCAAGTGGAGAAGACCTTTCCTGGGACGGACCAGCTCATCGTCTACCCCACCGCCGTCCCATTGGACCGCTTCGTCCTCTCCTTGGCGCAGTACGCTGGCGAGGCGGCTGAGTACCGCTCCACGGCGATGCTGACCCCTAACGTGGTCAGCATCCGGCGATACGTTGTGGGCGACAGCCTGGCCTCCATCCACTGGAAGAGCACGGCGAAGCACGGGCGGCTGATGGTGAAAGAGTTCGAGACGGAGATGCACAGCGACGTGTGGGTCGTTTTAGACCTCCAGCGACGCGTCCACCTCGGTGAAGGACTGGAGAGCACGGAGGAGTACGCCGTGAAGGCGGCGGCCTCCATCGCGCAATATCTTCTGGCCGTGGGGGACACCGTGGGGCTCTTCGGCATCGGCGACCTGGAGTACCTCGTCCCACCCGACGAAGGGGAGCGGCAGCGGTGGCACATCTACGAGTCCCTCGCGCTGTGCCGCGCCCAAGGACGCTTCACCCTGACCGAGGCTCTGGCCTCTCTTGGGCACCACGCCGGGCGCCGGACGGCCCTGGTAGTCATCACCCCCTCGCCTGAGCAGGCGATGAACGCCGCCCGGCATCTTCTCGAAGGCGGCCTCCCCGGCGCTCTTGTGCTCCTGGACCCCTTGAGCTTCGGGGGGCAGGAGAGCCTCCCCATCATCGGCAACCTGCTGGCCAGCGGACTCGCCGTCTATCTCGTCAAGCGGGGAGACGACCTCGCTCAGGCCCTTTCGCCGAACGGCGCCGCTCTTCCTCTCCAGCACGGCTCCATCGATCCTCCCGCTCCCTCCAAGGCCCGGTAACGATGGACGCCTCCCTTCCCGCCGCCCGAACCCTCCCCTCCCTGCCCCACGTGCTTCCACAGAGGTTCAGCCCTGCAGGGGGCTGGGTGACATTCGTCCTCGCCCTCCTCACCTCTCTCGTCATCGTTCTCTCCCTCGAGGCGGCCCACTGGACGGAGGGGACGGCGGACCTGAAGGCGATCGCCATCGCCGGAGGAGTCATCGGGCTCGTCGTCGCCAGCGTCCGCCGCTTCTTGGTCCTCCCACACCTCCTGGCCCTCGGCCTGGGAGCACTCCTCAGCTTTAACCAGACACTGAGCGTCGTCCATGCGACGACATGGGAGGGCCAGGCAGTCATCGCCCTGAAACGGATAGACCTCTGGTGGCAGACTCTCTCCGAAGGGGGGCTGAGCCCCGACCAGCTTCCCCTTGGCCTCGCCGTGACATTCTTGGCCTGGCTTCTCGCCTACATCACGGTCTTCCTGGCGGCCCGAACCCAGAGCATCTGGGCGCTGGTGCCCACCGGGTTCGCCCTTCTTTCCAACCTGACCTACTTGCCCGATCAGTTCGCCACCTGGCTCTTCCTCTACCTCCTGGCCGCCGCTCTCCTGCTCGCCTGGATGGTATTCCAAGAGCGACGGCGCTCCTGGTCGCGAGCGGGCACGGCGACGGAGCCCTGGTTGGGGTTCCACTTCGTCCACGCCGTCTTCTGGCTCGCTGTGGCGGTCTCCTTCGTCATTGTGTTCCTCCCGCGCCTGGACCGCGGGCCGGACATCTTCGGTGTCGCCTGGAACGCTCTGCGAACGCCCATCGGGGGTGGCGAGGGAGAGTTCCGTCGCCTCTTCGCGGGGCTGCCGTCCAAAGTCGCCGTCCCTCTCTACAGCTTCGGCCCCGAGATGCCCCTCCTGGGGGCCATCGGCCTTTCGGAGAAAGAGGTGATGCTGGTGGAGTCCGATATCGGCCTCTACCTTCAAGCCAGGAACTACGACGAGTACCACCCCTGGGGCTGGCGGAATGCTCCCACCGCAATCTACGAGGCAGGTCAGGAGTCGGACATCACCAGCGGCACGGGGCAGCCAGGACGACGGGTGACCGTGGGGATCGAGATCGTCCAGCCAAGCCAGTCCATCTTCTACACAGGGACTCCCTTGAAGGTGAGCATCCCCGTGGCGGTCGAAGAGACGGAAGGGGCGGCGCCGGGGGGCCGCGGGCTGATCGACCTGCAGAGCCTGAATCTCTTGCTGCCCGGGACACGTTACACCGTGCAGGCAGCGGCGCCCAACTTCCTGCCCCAGGACCTGGCCCGCGCTCCCGCGGTGTACCCGGCCTGGGTGCGAGAACGTTACCTCCAGCTCCCGCCTTCCTTCCCGGAGCGGGTGCGCCGCTTGGCCCAAGAGGTAACGGCACGCGCGTCGACGCCCTACGACAAGGCTCGCGTCATCACCATCTACCTGCGCACCCTGAAGTACGACCAGAAGATCGCCGCACCCCCTCCTGGCGCGGACGCCGTCGAGAGTTTCCTCTTCTCCCAGAAGGTGGGCTACAGCGATTACTTCGCCTCGGCGGCAGTGACGATGCTGCGGTCCGTCGGCGTGCCCGCGCGACTGGCCGTGGGATACCATGTGACCGAGTACGACCCCAACCGGCAGAAGTACGTGGCCAGGGAGTCGGACGCCCATGCCTGGCCCGAGGCCTACTTCCCCAGCTTCGGCTGGGTGCCCTTCGAGCCGACTCCCACCCTGGCCCCCATCCTCTCGCAGACCGCCTTCTATGAGGGAGAGGAAACGCCTGTCAACTACCTGGAGCTGTTCGGCCCAGGCTACGACATCCTCGGCGAGTTCGGAGGTGAAGGGGGCCTGGAGAGCCTGGAGGGCCTGGAACCGTTTTCTCAGCCCCTGGAACCCGAGGTGTTCCCCATTTTCCTGGTCCTGGGTGGCGTCGGCGTCATCCTGGTCCTCCTCTCGATCCCCCCTCTCTCCCTCTACTGGTGGCTGGGCCTGGCCTTGCCGACGAACCCGCACCAGGCCTACCGACGAATGGGTCTGCTGAGCTTCCTTGCCGGGCTCCGGCGCCGCCCTTGGGAGACTCCTCAGGAGTACGGTGCGCGCCTCGGACAGGTAGACCCTTCGGTGGCGGAGGCCGCCGGCGCCGTCACCACAGCCTATTCCCGTGCCCAGTACAGCGCCAACAAGGCTGCCCCCCAGGAAATGGAGAGGGTGCGTGCCACCTGGCGCTCCCTCGCGCCGCACCTGCTCAATCGCGGCCTGTCCCGCCTCTCGCGGGTCCGGCTGCCTCGCCGCCCTGCGCCTCAACCCTCCTCCTAGCCGCACCCATGAAGCCCATAGCCCAGACTGTCTTCCCGCTCGGAGGAGGCTCATGGGCGGGCCTTGCTTGCTCCCCCCTTGGCCTTCGCGCCCTCCTCCTGCCGGCCTCTTCTCCCCAAGCGGTTGCCGGGCGCCTCGCCGCACAGTTCGGGCCCCTTCCCGAGCAACCCGCCGCCTTCGGAGAGACGCCTGAGCTTCTGCGGCGCTTCTGGGCCAGCGAGAAGGTCGTCTTTTCGGCACCCCTGGACTGGGATGAGGCGACGGGCTTCCAGCGGGCTGTCTGGACGGCCCTCCTTTCCATCTCCTGGGGCGAGAGGCGGAGCTACGGCTGGGTCGCTGCGGCCATCGGAAGGCCGCGGGCGATGCGAGCAGTGGGACAGGCGGTGGGAGCGAACCCGTTACCCATCATCGTCCCGTGCCACCGGGTGGTGGCCTCGGACGGCTCCCTCCACGGGTACAGTGGCGGGCTGGAGATGAAAAAGAGACTGTTGGCACGCGAGAGGGGCATAGCCCTTCGTTCCTTCCATCGAACCACGGGGAAGCCGCCGTGAGGCTGTTTGGCCCGACCGAGGTAGCACCCGGCGTCTACCAGATTCCAGCCCTCGGCGCCAAGGTCGCGGTACTGTTCGACGCGGAAGGAATCGTGCTTGTGGATACCGGCTGGCGGAGAAGCCTGGGCCTCGTCGAAGCCGGGCTTAAGGCCCTCGGCTCGACCCTGGCCGCGGTGCGGCTCGTCGTGCTCAGCCATTCCCACCCAGACCATATGGGCGAGCTCGCCAACGTGGTGGCGGCCACCGGGGCCAAGGTAGCGGTTCACTGGAAAGAGGTCGAGACGGTTGCGAATAGAGCCGAAGCCCTTCCGAGTCCCTTCCACAATCCTCTTCTAGCCCGGCTCACCGCCCCTCTTCTGCCCTTGTTCTATGGGCCACCTGTCCCCGTCGCCTACTCCCTCCAGGACGGGGATCGCCTCCCCACCGCCCGAGAGGTCCGCGTCATCCATACGCCGGGGCATACTCCAGGGAACATCTGTCTGTTCATGCCCTCGGAGAGGCTGCTCTTCGCTGGTGACGCGCTTCAGTACCGGTTCCACAGGCTCAGTCCCCCCGCGTTCTGGGTGACCCACAACTATCCCCAAGCCACGGACTCCTTGAAGCGTCTTCTGAACCTGGACTTCACCCTCATCTGTTTCAGCCACTTCCCTCCCCTCCGGCACGACGCGCGCGGAGCCCTTGGCCGCCTCGTCAAGAAAATAGAAGAGCACCAGCCCCACAGGAGATGAGAGATGGTCAAAACGCCAATGCAGTTTCCAGCAGGGTGCTGAAAAACCCTTCGACCATCCCCCTACCCCCTTCCCTTGGCAGGCTCAGGGCAGGCTCTGGCTAGGAAGGGGGTAGAAATTATATCTGGGGGACACCCCCATCCGCCTACGGCGGACCGCCAATCCCGATTTCTCGGGACTGGACTCCCTTTTTCAGCGCCCGACTAGGAGCCCACCTCCTCTACGTTGACGGCACTCTCGCCCAAGAGGGCCTTGAGACGCTCCGCCAGCTGCGGCGCGTAGCCCGTCCGCAGCCCGGGGAACTCCAGACGCTCGACTCTCCTCCCCTGTCCTTCCACCAGGAGCGTTACCCTGTCAGGCCCCGGAAAGGCCCGCAGCGCGTCGAGAAGGGCATCGAGCATGTGGGCGTCGTGGTCTTCGTCCACTGTCTCCGCCATGCGGAGCAGAAGATGGCGAAGAGGCTCCTTCCTCTTTCCTCGCGCCTTCTCGACAGCGCGCGGAGAAGACGTTTCCCCGTTGGCCTTCGGACGCTTCCCGGCGTCCACCGCCTCGTCAGGATGAGAGGGCATGCTCTCCCGCGGTGGAGGAGCCGCCGACTCAGAGGGTTGCGCTTGCCCATTCGAGGAGGAGTCGAGGCCCATCTCCAGGGTCGGTGCCTCTGTCCCTACCCCTGTCGCCGGAGGCGAGGGAACGAGGTCCGCCTCCTCTGGCGGCGTCTCCTCCGCCACAATGGCCTCAGCGCGGTCGCAGGCGATGGAGAGACGGTCCCCGCGCGTGCGCACCTTCCCCTGCACCAGGACGGCGCTCTGGGGTGTCCACAGGCCCTCCGTGGCCCGATAGGTCTCCGGCCAGACGGTGACCTCCACCGTGCCGGAGATGTCCTGGAGCAAGGCGCTGACGAAGGCCTCGCCCGTCTTGGTCGTCAAGGGCCGGACCTGGACGACCAGGCCGGCGACGGCCACCCGCTGCCCGGCTATCTCCTCGGAGACGTCGCCGCACAGGACGGCTTGGGAGTTGCTGACACGACGGAGCACCCGGTAGGGGTCCTCCGAGAAGTAGGCCCCGGCCAGCTCCTTCTCCCACGCCAGCTTCTCCTGCACGGCGACGTCGCCCTGGGCCAGCTCCATCGCAGCTAGAGGCGCGGGCACGCTTCCGCCCCACAGGTCCAACATGGTGCCCTGGTGGGACTCCCGCACCCTCTGCTCCCTCTGGGCACGAGCAAGGATTTGTTCGACACCGGCAAGGAGGGCACCCCGGGGTCCTAAGCCATCCAGGGCGCCGGCCTTGATCAGGCTCTCCAGCGTCCGCCGGTTCAAGACCCGCAGGTCGGCCCGGCGCATGAAGTCATCCAAGGAGACATAGGGGCCATTTCGCCTCCTCTCCTCCACGAGGGGGGCAACGGCCTGTTCGCCGACGTTCTTGATGCCCGCCAGGCCGAAGCGGATAGCTGCCTCTCCCTGGCGAGGGTCTCCCTCCACGGTGAAGTGAAGGTCGCTGGCGCTGAC
>JACQUM010000029.1 GCA_016210295.1 Chloroflexota bacterium
GGGCTGAAAGGCCCGCACCAGACGCTCCAGCACCGCAGCCGGCCTCGTCCAGTCCAGCTCTCCGTCATCCTTTTACAGCAGGCGGGAGTAGCTCGCCGCCGCCTCTCTCTGGGGGACCGGCTCCATCTCTCTCGCCAGCCAGCGAGGAAGCACCTCCCGGACCAACTCCGCGCCGATTTGGGCCAGCCGCTCCGTCAGGGCACCCGCCGTCTCTCCTGGGCGGACCCCCGTGGAGCGCTGCGCCAAGATGGGGCCTGTGTCCATCCCAGCGTCCATGCGAAAGATGGTGACCCCTGTCTCCTCATCCCCTTCCAGGAGGGCCCAGGTTATAGGAGAGGGGCCCCGGTGCCGTGGGAGAAGAGACGGGTGGATGTTGAGCCCGCCCCAGGGCGGGACTGCGAGGAAACCCCGGGGCAACAGCAGGCCGTAGGCGGCAAGCACAAGGACATCCGGCTCCAGCACCCTGAGCACTCCGATGGCCTCCGCCCCACGCAGGGTCTCCGGCTGCCGCACCGACAGTCCCAGCCTCTCCGCCGCTTGTTTCACGGGAGAGAGCCGGGACATTCGGCCGCGCCCGGCCGGGCGGTCCGGCTGTGTGTACACAGCGCGGACCGGGTAGCCATCCTGAACAAGCGCCTCCAGCGCAGGGACCGCGAAGTCCCCCGTCCCGAGGAACACCACCTTTCTTTCGCTCGCCATGATCCGCCTCTTCTTCAGCATACCGTAGGGTCAGAACGGGCGGTACTAAGAGGACATGCAAAGGGAAGGTCAGCCTAAGGGGAAAGTGCAAGAAACAGAGCACTGCCCAGGGGGCAGGCCCGTACAGAGACCGCCGATTGCTCTCCTGACGGTGTCCCAGGCTGACCTTTGACCGTCGGACTCTTGCCAAGTAGCCTGAGCCAGTTAGCCCAACCTCTCTGTGAGCTCAACCTGCGCGTGTCAAGCCGTTCCGCCATAGACATCTGGGAAAAGACCTTAGGGGCCTTGCAGGTCCAGGTCAGCCGAGCCAGCTTCTCCACCTGGCTCCGGGGTACGTTCGGCATTTCCTACCAGGGCGAAGAGTTCGTCGTCGGAGCACCCAACGCCTTCTGCGCCGAGTGGCTGCAGACCCGCATGGCCTCCGTCATCGAAGAGACCCTGATGAACATACTCAAGCATCCCGTCCGCCTCTCTGTCCGTGTCGCGGAGACGGAGGAGGCGAAGCCGAGCGGCACAGCGCGCGCTCTGGTGCCGACGCCAGCCGGCGGCGCTCCCACCCTCCTTGAGGTGAGTCCCCTCAACCCCCACTACACCTTCAACACCTTCGTGAGCGGAGACGGCAACCAGCTTGCCTATGCGGCGGCCCTCGCCGTGAGCCAGCAGCCCGGCCACGTTTATAATCCCCTCTTCCTCCACGGGGACGCCGGGCTCGGCAAGACGCATCTTCTCCACGCCATCGCGCACGCAGCCGCCGCCCGGGGCCTCCACCCCATCGTCGTCACGGCGGAGAGATTCGTGACGGAGTTCGTCGAGTCTATCCGGACCAGAGGCCACAGCGACTTTCGCCGCAAGTACCGGGCAGCGGATATCCTCGCCATCGACGACTTCCAATTTCTCATCGGCAAGGAACAGAGCCTGGAGACTCTTCTCCACCTCTTCAACGAGCTCCGCGAGGAGGGCCGCCAGATCATCGTCTCGTGCGACCGCCCGCCCCACAGCTTGCCGGGGATCGGAGGCCGACTCATCTCCCGCTTTCAAGCTGGCCTTCTTATCCAGCTCGTCGCCCCCTCTCTCGAAACCCGGCTCGCCATTCTGCAAGCCAAGGCGGCGAGCCTTCCCTTCCCTCTGGACGACGCCGTTCTTTCTCTCCTGGCCCACGGCGAGGTCAAGAGCGTCCGCGAGCTGGAAGGGTCCCTCACGCGCCTCCAAGCCTATGCAACCCTGGCCCAACGGCCTCCGACGGAGAAGCTGGTCCAAGCCTTACTCCGGGAAGATACTCCACCCCTGAACCAGACACGGATCCCCGCCGCGGCGATCCTCGCCGCCGTTTCCTCTTATTCGCACGTGTCAGAGACCGCACTCATCGGAAAGGCGCGTGACGCTGCGACCGCCTACGCCCGCAACCTCGCTATCCACCTCCTCTATCAACACGCCGGCCTCTCCCTGCGAGACATCGCCCGCATGCTGGGGAACCGGGACGCCAACGCTATCCGCAACTCCCTCCGGAGAGTTTCCACCACTCTTGCTCAGGACCCTCACTTCCGCCAGGACAGCCTTACTATTCTCTCCAGCCTCTCCTAGCCTCGGCAGATCCTCTACCTTTTCCTCCTTTCCTCTGCTACTACTGTTACTAGTCCCCCATCTCTTTAGAACGATAAGAAGACTAAGAAGAAGGACTCCACCTGAGAGGATAGAGCACGGTGATCGATGAGGTTGTTCTTGACCTTAAGGCGGGAAGGGGGGGGAAAGGAGTGGTGAGCTTCCGTCGGGAGGCGTACGTGCCGAAGGGAGGGCCTGATGGGGGAGATGGAGGAGCGGGGGGTAGTATTCTTCTTGAGGTCGACCCTTCGATGAGGACGCTTCTCGGGTATCAGACCAAGCGGCGATGGGCCGCTGAGCGTGGTGGGGATGGAGGCCGCGCGAGGCGGACCGGCAGGGCCGGCGCGGACGTGGCGCTGCGCGTGCCGGTGGGAACGCAGGTATGGCTTAGTGGGAGGGGGACGAAGGTGGGAGAGGAGCTTATCGGTGACCTGGTCGAGCCAGGGATGTCTTTCCTCGTGGCGAGAGGGGGTGGAGGAGGACGGGGGAACGTGCACTTCGCATCGTCCATAAACCGCACTCCTCTTCTAGCGGAGGCGGGGGAGCAGGGAGAGGGGGTCACTGTAAAGCTGACGCTCAAACTAATAGCAGACGTGGGGATCGTGGGGTTGCCGAACGTGGGGAAGTCTACGCTCCTCGCGGCCCTTACGAAGGCCAGGCCGAAGGTCGGCGCCTACCCGTTCACGACCCTGGAACCGAACCTCGGCGTCGCTTCTCTTGCCTGGGATAGCTTCGTCCTGGCGGACATACCTGGGCTGGTTGAGGGAGCGCATGAAGGGCGTGGCCTCGGGGATGAGTTCCTTCGCCACATCGAGCGCACGGTCGTGCTCTTGCACGTAGTCGATGGTTCAGAGCCCGATCCCGTGGCCTGCTGGCGGAAGCTCAATCATGAGTTAGAGATGTTCAGCGCCACCGTCGCGGCGAAGCCGCAGGTCGTCGCGGTCAATAAGACCGACCTCCCCGAGGTCGCTGAGAGACGGGGAGAGCTGGAGGCTGCGTTTGCACGGGCCGGTCTCGCCGTTTCTTTCATCTCCGCCATCCAGAAGGAGGGTACGGGTCCTCTCTTGAGAGAGTTAGCGCGGCAGGTCCGACAGGCGCGACGGCCTCATGTCCCGCCCGGTGCCGAGAGAGTCCCTGTCCTTCGGTTGTCCGGTGAAGCAGGGCCTCGGGTGGAGCGAGCGGGCGAAGGGGTCTGGCGGCTGCATCACAGCCGCTCGGAGAGGATCGCCGCCGGCTCCGACCTGGGAGACGCAGCCGTCGTGACGCAGTTCCAGGCGGAGCTGCGCCGCATGGGGGTCATGGGAGCGTTGGACGCCGCGGGCGTTCAGGGGGGGGACACCCTCCTCGTGAACGGCAAAGAGCTGGAGTGGGCCTAATGCGCATCGGGCTGCTGGGGGGCACCTTTGACCCTGTCCACATCGGCCACCTGGTCATGGCGGAGGAGGCCCGCCTTCGGATGGGGCTGGAACGGGTCCTGTTCATCCCGGCGGGAGCGCAGTGGATGAAGACCGCAGGCGAGATCTCACCGAGCGATGCGCGGGCGGAGATGGTCAGGGCGGCCATCGCCGATAACCCGGCGTTCGAGCTTTCCCTGGTGGATGTGGAAAGGCCTGGACCTACTTACAGCGTCGATACTCTTCGCCTGCTCCGCGACCAGTTGGGACAGGCAACGGAGCTGTTCTTCATCCTGGGACAGGACGCGCTGGAGCAGATGCCTGAGTGGCACCTCCCGCGGGAGATGCTGCGTCTGTGTACCCTGGTCGTCATGCCGCGCCCCGGCGTCCCGCCGCTGGACTGGGACGCGTTGGAACGACGCCTTCTGGGCGTTCGCGAGCGGAGCCGCTTCCTGGGCGACGCGCCCCAGGTGCAGGTCAGCGCGACGGAGGTCCGGCGGCGCATCACCGCGGGAGAGAGCGTTCGCTACCTGGTGCCGGAGGCGGTGTTGGAGGTCATCCGGAGGCGGGGCCTCTATAGGAACTGAGGACCTCGCGGCCTTAGCGAGGCTTCCCTCTGGCTTGTCGGGGGAGCGTTCGATGGGCGGTGCCGCCCTTGGGAAAGCTAGCTCTTCTCTTCTTTGCGGTAGGCGGCGTCGCGTTCGTGCAGGAAGGCGGTCCACCCCTGCTCGCGGAGGACGCGGAGCCGCGCCTGGCCCTCCTCGTCGCGTGGTGCGCTACTCGAAAGGTCGGCGTAGGCGGGGTCCTTGGCGTGGTTGAGGGCGGCCAGGAGGCCGCGCAGCTCGAAGCTGCGGTTGATGAGGCGCTTGTCCTGCAGGACGGCGGCGCGGGGGAGCGCGGCGATCTTCTTGGCCAGGGCCTCAGCCTCCTCCAGGACCTTGTCGGCGGGGACGACGCGGTTCACCAGGCCCATGCTCTGGGCTTCCTGGGCGGTGAAGGTCTCGCCGGAGAGCATGAGCTCCTTGGTCCGCTTCAGGCCCAGGAGGTAGGGGGCGATGAGGACCACCGGGCCGAAGCCGTGGCGGACCTGGATCTCGCCGAACTTGGCGTCCTCGGCGGCGATGGTGATGTCGCAGATTCCCGCAAGCTCGCACCCCTGGCCGACGGCGTAGCCGCGGACGGCGGCGATGACGGGCTTGGATAGGTCCCAGATCTTCAGGAAGACGGTCAGAGCGTCCACGCTCTCGGGGAGGGGTTGCCCTTCTCGGGCCGCCTGCGCCCGCTGGGTGATCTCGACCAGGTCGCCGCCTGCGCAGAAGGCCCGCCCCGCGCCCGTCAGAACCACGGCCCGGACGTTGTCCCTAGCCTCGGCGCGGTCCAGGGCCTCTCCCAGGCCGCGCAGGAGGGCGTTGTTGACGGCGTTGAGGACGTCGGGGCGGTTCAGGGTGATCCGGGCGAAGGGCTCCACTGGCTCGTAGAGGACGGTGCCGTCTCCCAACTCGAGGGGTTTCATGGGGGGACTCCTTTCGAGGGTTGAAGGGTCTTGCACATAATGATACCAGTCAAATACCCGCCGCAGGCGGGTCGGAGGGAAGCCCTTGCCCCTTGATCCCCTCTCCCCGAGGGAGAGGGGGACTGAACAAGAAGAACTGGGAGGCACCCCCAGACCCCTGGCAATCCCGAATCTTCGGACTGTGTTCCCCCTTTTCAACACCCTGGTAGCGGCGGGCAGGCATGTCTGGGAAAGGAAGCGCCGCCCTTCCTAGGAAGGGCGGCGCTTGTTCTGTTCCTGGTAGCGGGGGATGGACTCGAACCATCGACCTTCGGGTTATGAGCCCGACGAGCTGCCGCTGCTCCACCCCGCGACGCGGAAGGGATGCGTCTGGTACCTGAA
>JACQUM010000034.1 GCA_016210295.1 Chloroflexota bacterium
CTTCTCCGGCCGGTTGAGGGTGATGCGCCCCACCGTGCCAACCACCTCAGTCAGGATGTTCTCGAATGTGGGATACGTGACCTCACTGCCCCTTGCCCCCGTGGGCTCGCTGCTTCGAGTGGTCATGGCGTCTCCTTTCCCTGCGCTGCTTCGTTGGCATTCTATACCCCCTGCCCACGCCAAACAATAACGAGGGAAGCGGCGCGGATTGACAGGTTACAGGCTCCATGCTATACCAGCGGCGAGCATCGGCCTCCGAGGGAGGTGAGCAATGTCGGAGCGAACGCTGTTGCGGATCGGGGCGGTCTCGGCCATCGTGGGCGCTCTTCTCCTCATCGCAGTGAACGGGCTTTTCCCGCGCGTCGACGATCCCTCGAACGTGAAGGCCACGCTGCAGGCGGCGGCGGACAGCCAGCTGTGGCGAGGGCTTCACGTCGGCTTGGGCTTCGGGGTCTTCTTTGCGCTTGGTGGTTTCGTGGCCCTCTACCGCTCCATCACCGGGGACCCGGGGGCGGCCCTGGCCCGGCTGGGCTTCGTCAGCGCGGTGCTGGGCGGAGCACTCTGGTTCGTTACCATCGCCGGCCGGGGATTCGCCTTTAAGGCAGCGGCGGACACCTGGGCGGTGGCGCCCGAAGCGGAGAAGGCCATTCTCTTCCGAGTCGCCGAGGCCGTGGACAATGTGAGCTTCGGCCTCTTTACGGGCGCCGTTTTCCTCTTCCTGGGGGCGACCGCCATCCTTTACGGACTGGCTGTCGCGCTGAGCGGTGTCTACCCCAGGTGGCTGGGGTGGGTCGCGGTGGTGGGCGGGGTCGGCTCCGCCCTCATGGGGATCGTCCAGTTCTACCAGGGGCCTTCGGCTCTCTGGACCAACCTTCTTTTCGGGGCCTTTGCGGCCGCTCTTACCCTCTGGGTCCTGATCATGGGCGTCCTCATGTGGCGGAAGGCCAGCGCTGGCTAGCGCCCGGAGCTTGTCGAAGGGCTGGCGCATCGTCCGATAGGCTCGCCATGAGCGGAGTGGCGCAGTGGCGAAGCCCCTGCCAGGAGGCTGGGGGACACCCCCAGCCTCTCCTTTCCTCTCCTTCTCCCTGGGGAGAGGAGGGACAGAGGCGTGGGCGGGCTCAGAATGACAATCGGCCTTCTCACTCCTCCAAGAAGTCTTGGACGGCCTGGGCGAGCAGCGCGGGCTGGAAGAAGCCGATGTCGTGGCCTGATTTGGCGATCCACGCCACCCGGCAGTCGGGAAGGGCATCTTTAGCCGCCTGGACGCTGTCCCGCCGGAGGGCGGCGAACTCGGCGTTCTCCGGCGTTTCCTGAGGCATCGCGGCGACGATCAGCGTGGGGCACTGGACCAGGGGAAAGCTCACCGAGGGAGGCTCGTCCCACATAGCCCGCAGCACCTGGGCGTGGTTCTCGGGTTCCAGGCGCTCGTGCACCGAGCCGTCAGGATCGATGCGGACCATGGCCATGAGGATGCTCTCCAGCTCCTCGCTCCAGCAATCGGCCAGCTCCTGCCGAAGGGCTCCGAGGTAACGCTCCGGGGGGCCGTAGATGTCGCGGGGACGCAGCCGCTGGCGGAAGGTCTCCCAGGTCATCCCTGACCGGCGCCGGGGGTCGAAGAAGCCGCCGTCGATGAGGACGAGTCGCCTGATGCGGGCCGGGTGACGGGCGGCGGTCTTGAGGGCGACGTTGGCGCCCCAGGAATGCCCCAGCAAGGCGACTCTCTCCAGCCCAAGCTGGTCCAGGGCGCCCAGGACGTCGGCGGTCAGGGTGTCCCAGTCGTAACCCCTGGAGGGTTGGTCGGTCTTGCCGTGGGCCCGCTGGTCCAGGGCGATGCACTGGTAGGGCGGGGACAGGCGCGGGAGAGTCAGGCGGTACCAGTCGGCGGAGGAGGCGAGTCCATGGAGGGCGACGACGGGGCTCCCGTCCGCGTACCACTCCAGGTAGCGCATCCGGAGGCCGTTGGTGGTCAGCCATTTCTCCGTGGGGCGGCGCAGCGTGGAGTCCATTTTCTCTTCCTTGCGAGGATGTCCAGAGGATGTCGTCTAGCTATCTGCTGAGTCCTTTTCATCATACAAGACGGTCGTCCTCGCCTAGCGGGGTGCTGAAAAAGGGAAGTCCAGAGGGACGCAGCCCCGGAGCCTGCCCTGATCCGCCGATGGCGGACGAAGGGACGGGCGTATGGGGGATGGTAGAAGGGTTCTTCATCAGCTTGCTAGGGGCGGGGCCCGCCTTCTCGGATTGTAGTCTCCGTTACTCAGCGAGGGCCCCAGATTTGCTATGCTTCAATAGACAGCGCTTCGTACGGAGCCAAGATGCTGTCGAAGCGGGAGGAGACGCCGTGGAGGACCCGCAGCGCGGGGAGTGGTACCGCCGGTTCGCCGCATGGCTGGAGCAGACCCGGCCCTACCTGGAACAGCATAATTTCAAGGAGGGCCTGGCGGGCTATCCCCACATTGTGAACCGCTCTGTCCCATGGACGCCCTGGGAGCGGATGGAGAAGCCCCTTTCCCAGGCCCGACTGGCCCTGGTCTCCTCCTGCGGGGCGTACGTCGAAGGCGAGCACGAGCCCTTCGACGCCCACAACTACCTGGGCGACCCGACTCACCGGACTCTCTCCTGGAACACCGACCGCTCCCGACTGAGGATAGCCCACGAGCATTACGACCACGCGGCGGCGGAGCAGGACCTGAACTGTGTCCTCCCTCTCGACAGGCTCCAGGAGATGCGCGCCGAGGGGATGGTGGGCGAGCTGGTGGAGCCGGTCTATACCATGTCGGGCTACGCTCTGGACGCCTGGGCGGTGCGGGAGAGGACGGCCCAGCCCATCGCCTACCGGCTGGCGGAGGCGGGGGCCGAAGCCGCTCTCCTCGTTCCTATCTGACCCTACTGTCATCAGTCCGTCGGGCTGATCGCGCGGGAGATCGAGCTGCTGGGCATTCCCACCGTGGCGGTGGTATCCCTGCGGCCCCACACCCAGCGGGTGGTGTACCCTCGGGCCCTCTTCGCTCGACTCGGTCGGGGCGTGGCCCTGGGCCCGCCTGGCGACCGGGCGACGCAGCGGGAGGTGCTCCGGCAGGCCTTCGACCTCCTCGTCGGCGGGACCACGCCCGGGGAGGTCCGCGACTACGCGTCGGCAACTGTCCTGGAGGGCGCGCCTCAGGGCAGGCCGGGCGGGGCCTAGTACTTGGTTGCGTAAATCCGCGTACACAAGGCCCGACCAAACCCGCTCACCCTGAGCTTGTCGAAGGGTGAGCCGCTCATGGTTCGACAAGCTCACCACGAGCGGAGGGTGATGACGCTTTCTTTCGTCAGTAAGTACTAGCGCGTCTCCTATCCCAACCTCGCGCAGTCTATCGGGGCGTCGAAGCTGGTTTCCCTGTTATACTGGGTGGAGACGGCGCCGGAGCCACGCCGTTAGAATCGTTGCCCGGTCGTCTAGTGGTAGGACAGGGGACTTTGGATCCTCTAGCCCAGGTTCGAGTCCTGGCCGGGCAGCCCATTCGCGGGAGAAGCGGCGAGGGGGAGTAGGATGGCGGTCTGCCAATACTGGGATTGCGACCAGGTCATACGTGGCGACCATTTCCTGTGCTACGACCACTATGACGATTTCCAGGGCGGGGCCATCAACCCGTGTCCGAGCTGTGGAAAGTTCAAAGACGTTCACTATGAACGCTGCCTTCCGTGCTCCCAGGGTCAGAGGAGCCGCGCTCCTCGAGGAATCGAGCACGAGGAAGCATGGGAGCGCAAGGACGCGACGGCTACCGAGTGGTTCGTTTACATCCTGAAACTCGATGGTTCCCAACGTTTTTACGTAGGCCAAACACGTGACCTAGAAGAACGCATGACGGAGCACCAGGACGGGAAGACTGCCTCCACGCGAGGTCTGCGACCTCGGCTGGTCTACTTCGAGCGCCACCCCAGTCGCGCTGAGGTTGAGCTCAGAGAGGCCGAGCTAAAAGACATCGCAAATCGGAATGAGAGGGAAATCAGGAAGCTAATCACGCGATTCCAAAACTATCTGGAACGCGTGCACAAGTTCTGACACGCCTAGCTCTCTACCGTGCCGCTCCCAGGCTAGCCGCCGCCGCCAGCGCCGGGTGCTTGGGCTTGCGGGCCAGATAGAAGAGCGGCACGGCAACGACTAGCAGCGCCGCGATGATCAGGAAGGCTCCGACGTAGGAGCGCGTCAGGTCGTAGACCGCGCCCGCGAAGACCGGCCCCCCGGCGCTCCCCGCCACCACGATGGTGGACATGATCCCCCGGATGGAGGCGAACCGCCCCGGACCGAAGTAGTCCGCCGTCACGGCCATCTGCACCGCGATGGGCCCGCCGAAGCCCAGGGGGAAGGTGAGGAGGAAGGGCACGACGAACATCGGGTTCGCCATGTTCGCCAAGGAGAGCAGCCCCGCCCCCAGCAGGGCGATGCAGCCGATGAGGATATAGCGCTTATCGAGGTAGTCCGCCAGGAAGCCAAAGCCCACTCGCCCCACCATGCTCCCCAGGGCGAGCCCAGAGAGCACCAGCCCCGCCGCGCTTCGCTCCCACCCCACGCTCACCAGGTAGGCGATGAGATGGAACTGGACCGAGCCCGCCGCCAGGGACCAGAGCGTCAGCCCGATGGAGAGCAGCCAGAAAGTGCGGGTCCTCAGGGCCTCTCTCTCCGTGAAACTCCGCTCCACCGCGACGGAGGCCGGGGGAGCGCCCGATCCGAACGTCCCCTTGCGGTCGGAGCCCTGCTCTGTCTCGGAGCCGTAGGGCCGATGACCGTACTCCTCGGGCCGCCAGCGGAAGACGGACACCAGAGGGAGGATGAGGACGGCCATGCCTGCCGCCAGAATGACGAGAGTCGTCCGCCACCCCACGGTGTCGATGAGCAAGACCAGGCCGGGGAGGGCGAGGCCACTCCAGGCGGCTCCCGTCGATGCCAGGGCGAGGGCCAGGCCTCGGCGCTTCGAGAACCAGTTGGCGATGACCGCCGTCTCGGGGAGCACCTCCCCGGCGCCAAGGCCCAGCGCCATGAGGATGAAGGCGGCGTAGTACAGCCAGAGGGCGTCCACGGGGATTCCCAAGAATCGGAGAGAGCGGATCTGGCTCAGGAAGAGGAATCCCAGGAGGGCGAGGGAGAGGGAGGCCAGGATCACCTTCCTGGCCTTGAAGCGCACGGTCAGGAAGCCGGCGACGAAGCCGCCGACGCCCGACCCGAACCACATGAGCGTTCCCGCGAAAGAGACCGCCGCCCTCGACCACCCGAACTCGTCCACGATGGGGTTCACGAAGGCCGCGAAGCCGAAGTAGAAAGAGACGGCTCCGTAGAACCAGAAGAAGGTCGCGGTGCCGACGATCCACCAGCCGTAGAAGACCTTGGGACGCGCCCCGGCTCTTACCTCCGAGACCGCCTTACTCATGCACTTTCATGGAATTCTCACCGGTGTTCCTCTTGCCGAGGAGTTTTCGATGGCGGCCAGGAGACGGTGGCGGAGAAGGGCGGTGGTGAAGCTCGGCTCCACCTCGTGTCCCCCGAGGATCCCGCGAGAAAGCTGGCGATAGGCCTGCGCGACGTTAAAAGGCGCACCCTTTAGAACGCTGCCCGGCACCCACGTCAGCCTGTCGGGGATGGGCATCTCCTGATAGGAGGCCTCTCCCTTGCGGGCGCCCAGGAGCCTGACTTCGCTGAGCTGGACCATCTGGGGCGCGGTGGCGATGATAGTGCCTTCACGGCCGTAGACCTCCAGGCGCCAGCCGCTCCCTTGCCACGGGACGCTGGCGATGTGGACCGAGGCGGGGATCCCGCTGGCCAGCGTGCCTTGGAGCATGACGTAGTCCGGCGAGGTGACATGGACGGTGCCTCCGGTATCGGTGAGGGTCCACTCGGGCACCTGGGTCCCCACGCGGGCGGTCAGCTCCTGGAACTCGCCGAGGCAGAAACAGAGAGCATCGAGAGCGTGGCCCGCAGAGATGGAGAGGGCGTGGGCCCCCTTGGTCTTGTCCGCCGCCCAGGCGCCCCGCGAGGCTCGCTCGAGGATGCCGGGCAGGAGCATGGTCATCGTCACGGCCACGGGCTGGCCGACGAACCCCTCGCCGACAAGCTCCTTGAGCCGGAGGATGGGAGGCGCGAAACGGGCCTGGAGCCCCACCATTGCATGGGGCCCATCCTTCTCCCGCGCCAGGGCCGCGCTCTCTTCAGCCTCCTTGAGGTTGGCACCGAGGGGCCATTCGCAATAGACGTGTTTCCCGGCCCGGAGCGCCGCCATCACCATGTCGTGGTGAAGAGGGACGCGGACGGACACGGCGACCAGATCGATGTCCGGTTGCTTCACCAGGTCGCGGTAGTCGGTGAAGATGAGGGGGATCCCGAAACGCCTGGCCGTCTCTTCGGCTGTATCGTGGTGGGTCGTGCAAACGCCGACCAGCTCGTATTCGGGAAGGGCCTTGAGGGCCGGCACGTGGGCCCGGGCTCCCCATCCGTAGTCCACGTTGGCGCCAATGACTCCGACTCGGATCTTCCTGCCTGCCATGTCAACAGCTCCCTTGCCGATGGGTTCGGCTCAGAGGCGTCCCACGGACGCCTAAATTTACCCTCCCGCCCAGTTGCTCCATTGTACCAGGTGCCTCTCACGAGGACAGAAAGAATCTGTGCCTCAGTTCGCTCTTGACTTGACATTTATCGGTGAACGCCACTACACTCACGCTAGAAACGTAACTCGCCGGAGAGGGAGGTAGGAGCCCATGGATTTTGAGTTGGAGCAGAGCAAGGATTTGCAAGCCTTCCGCAAGGAGGTCCGCGAGTGGATTGAGGCGAACCTGCCTCCTCCTATTTCCACCCGTGACCGCCGCAAGGAAACCCTTCAGGACTTCAAGAACGCTCGCGAGTTCCATCGGAAGCTCGGGGCGAAGGGATGGCGCGTGCCCTGGGCTCCAAAGGAGTACGGCGGGCTGGGCCTCTCCATCGAGAAGACTCTCATCATAGACGAGGAGTTGGACAAGGTCGAGGATACGATCGCCAGCCTGGATGACAACGGGCCGGGCGTCATCCTTCCCCCGATCCTGACTTACGGGACCGAGGAGCAGAAGCAGACCTGGGCCCGCGGCATCATCGAGGGGAGGCAGATATGGTGGCAGGGCCTTACCGAGCCGGAGGCAGGCTCCGACCTTGCCAGCGCCCAGACCCGCGCTGTCCCCGATGGCAACGACTGGCTCATCAGCGGAAACAAGATCTTCCAGGGCTCTGGGTACGAGCAGGACATGTACTACGTCCTGGCCATCTCTCATCCAGATCGGCCCCGTCACCATAACTTCAGCGTCTTCTGCTTCTCCCTGCACCTGCCGGGTGTGAGCTGGTCGCCCATGCGCCTCATCGCTACCGACCGCAACTCCGTCTACATGGACAACGTCCGCGTGCCCTCCTCTGCCATCCTGGGTCAGCCCGGCCAGGGGTGGCAGGTGACCCAGGCCCAGCTGGAGGTCGAGCATGGCTATGGCGGTGCCGTTCGCCCCGACAGGGTCGTCCCCAAGGTCCTGGACTTCATGAGAGAAGGGCCGAAGAAGGGGGGCCCCATCGCGGGCGACGCCGTCCTGCGGGACCGCTACGTGGACAACTTCATCGGTTCCCGCGTGGGAGTCCTCTTCCAGCTCCGGAACCTCTCCCAGCGGCTGAACAAGCAGTTCGGCAGCTACGAGGGCTCGCAGAACATCTTGCACGACAAGGTGTACGGCGTGCAGCAGGCGGCGCGGAACCTGGAGATCACCGGGCTCTACGGCCTGATGGACGACGAGCATGAGGCTCCATCCTACGGAGACATCGAGGCGCACCAGCGCGGGTCCATCGTCTTCACGCACCCCGCCGGCACCATCGAGGTCCACAAGGTCATCATGGCCCGCCGCATCGGGATGAGTGCCACCCGGGAGCGCGCTGCGGCCACCGTCTAGGCTCTTTGCCTCAAACGGAGATACTTTCGAGGCGCCCCGAAAATCGGGGCGCCTCGAATTTTTACTTGACAATGTCCCTTCTCGGCCTCTATACTCACGCAAACCGCGGTCTCTCCATAACAAGCTCGCATGAGCTAGACCAGGCCGCAGAAAAAAGGGAGGTAGGCTGCATGGACTTTGAGTTGGAATATGGAAAAGAGGGCGAGGGCTTCCGTAAAGAGGTACGGGCCTGGATCGAAGCGAACCTGCCCCCTCCCCCGTCCACTCTGGACCGCCGCAAGGAGACCCTTGAAGACTTCAAGAACGCCCGCGAGTTCCAGCGAAAACTCGGTGCGAAGGGTTGGCGCATCCCCTGGGCTCCCAAGGAGTACGGCGGCGCGGGCCTCTCCATTGAGAAGAACATCATCATCGAAGAGGAGTTGGATAGGGTCGAGGACAGGATTGGGCTGATTGATGACAACGGCCCGAGCGTCATTCTCCCTCCCATCCTGACCTACGGCACCGAGCAGCAGAAGCAGACCTGGGCCCGTGGCATCATCGAGGGCAAGCAGATCTGGTGGCAGGGCCTCACCGAGCCGGAGGCTGGCTCCGACCTTGCCAGCGCCCAGACTCGCGCCGTCCCCGATGGCAACGACTGGCTTATCAGCGGGAACAAGATCTTCCAGGACGCCGGGTATGAGCAGGACATGTATTACGTCCTGGCCGTGAGCCATCCCGATCGGCCCCGTCACCACA
>JACQUM010000030.1 GCA_016210295.1 Chloroflexota bacterium
AGAGTACCCCGATGTGACCCTGGAGCACATGCTGGTGGACACGGCGGCCATGCAACTGGTGAGGAGTCCATCGCGGTTTGACGTCATCGTCACCGAGAACCTGTTCGGGGATATTCTGACCGACGAAGCGGCCGTCTTGGCGGGCTCCATGGGCATGCTCCCCTCGGCCAGCCTGGCGGGGCTGCCCGTGCGCGGCGTCCCTGGGCGGCGCACCAAGGGCCTCTACGAGCCCATTCACGGAAGCGCCCCGGACATCGCCGGGCAGGGCAAGGCCAATCCCATCGCCGCCATCCTCAGCGCTGCTTTCCTTCTGCGCTACTCTCTGGGGCTGGAGCAGGAGGCCCTGGCTGTGGAGGGAGCCGTGGACGCCGCCTTGGCCCTGGGGCACCGCACGCCGGACATTGCCCAGGAGGGCAGGCCCGTCCTCACCACACGGGAGATGGGGGCCGCCATCGTGGAGCGCATCTCGTAGCAGCTCCTCACTCCTTCTCCTCTTGCGCCACCTCCTGAAACCCCAGGTTCTGTAGCCTTGCCCGGAGGGTGGGGAGCCACTCTTGCAGAGGCGTCGTCAGAGGAAGCGTAATCTCCACCTCCCCCGAGCGCAGCCGCTCCACCTGGCCTGGGTCCTGCTTCTCCAAGGACACGCTCATGCGCTCCCGGTCGATGTCCAGAGCATCCGTGACCTGGAACACCAGGCGCATGTCCTCCATGGTGATGATCTCCTCCACGTCCTCCTCCTTTGGCCGGTATGGGGTTGCCTTCAGGCGTTTTCCCATAGACGAGAGGATGAAAAAGACACGAAACACACCGTCAAACTCATTGACACTTGAGTTGGGTAGATTCTACGCTCCAAGGGTATTTTATACGGGGGATATCCCCAATTCTAGGAGAGCGAGGCTAACAAGTATGGTTGAGACTTCTCGAATATCCTATGCAGGTAGCGCCCAGCAGGTGCAGAGCCCGCCCGCCCATGTGGTGGTCATTGGCGTGGGGGGGGGAGGGTGCAATGCGGTGATGCGCATGACGCGGGAGCGGACGGTTCCCGGCGTCAAGTACATTTGCGTCAACACCGACGTCAAGTCATTGCAGCAGGCCGATGGCATTACCACAGTCCAGATCGGCGAGGAGCTGACCCACGGGCTGGGTGCAGGCGGCATCCCGACGGTGGGTCTCCAGGCGGCGGAGAACGCTCGGCAGGATCTGATGCACGCCCTCGGCCACGGGGACCTGGTCTTCATTACCGCGGGCATGGGCGGTGGCACGGGCACGGGCGCTGCCCCTATCGTGGCCGAGATGGCGAAAAGGACCAAGGCCCTGGTCATAGGCCTGGTCACCACCCCCTTCTCCTGGGAAGGCCACCGGCGCCTGGAGCAGGCCATGGCGGGGATCGGCCAGCTCAAGGACAAGGTGGACAACCTTATCGTGGTCCACAACGACCGGCTGCTCCAGCTTGCAGGCCAGGATGTCTCGATGCAGGAGGCCCTGCGCAGGGCCGACGAGGCCATTGTGTACGGCGTCCTCTCCGTCGCCGAGCTGGTCAACGTGCCGGGCGACATCAACGTTGACCTGGCCGACGTGCGGACCATCATGAGGATGCCGGGGCGGGCCCTCATGGCCATTGGGGAGATGCCGGAGCCCGGCGGGGCCCTCGCAGCCGCCAAGATGGCTGTGGAGAACCCTCTCCTGGACGTTTCGATAGACGGGGCCCAGGGCATCCTGTTCTGCGTCAACGGGGGGTCCAAGCTCACCCTCGGTGATGTGAACGCGGCGGGCCAGTACATCGCTCAGAAGGTCAACCCCGACGCCACCATCTTCTTTGGGATGGTCAACAACGCCAACATGGGAGACCGGGTGCGGCTCACCCTCATCGCTACAGGTATTCCCGAGCCTACCCCCAAGGGCGGGGCGAACAAGCTAAGATAGAGCGAGGACAGATCTAAGGGAAAGAGGAGGAGCGTCCCGATGCCATCGGGACGCTCCTCCTCTTTTTCGTTCCTAGCCCATGCTAGTCCAGCAGGCAAGAACCCTTCGGCGGGGCGTCCTAGGGCACGTTGGGGGCGAAGTCCATGCC
>JACQUM010000033.1 GCA_016210295.1 Chloroflexota bacterium
GAGCGGCTCACCCTTCGACAGGCTCAGGGTGAGCGAGCCCGGGGCAAACCTGACGCACGCGAACTCACGCAACCGAGCACTAGTTCCAGGGCCACCACGTGGGAGGGATGGGCGGCTTCTGCCCCTCCTCCGGCTCCATGTAGGGCACGCTTTCCACGACGGCGCACCAGTCGCAGAGGCCGCCGCGGAGGTGGACGCCTACGTTGGTCCCGCAGCGCAGGCAGTACAGGTAAGGGCCGCCACGACCCATGCAATCGGAACAGACCTTGAGAGGGCCTTCAGGATCGCCCTCCACGAAGAAGCGCGAAAGGGCCGGAGAGGTCCAAGAGGGAGGCCTCTGTGCGAAGAGTTCTGTATCTTTGCCGCATCGGTTGCAGTGCGCCACCGTCGTCCTCTTAGAAGAGCCCGAAGAGTCTCCCTCGCCGTCCAACCGATCGGGGCGATGGCTCCAGGACAGGCACCGCTCGCCCGCGAAGGACCGCTTCGGGGGCCGTCGTCACCATCTCCCACGCCCGCTCTTCTCCGACGATGCCCGCCGCGGCCTTCACCCCTTCCGAGATCACCGGCACTCGGACCCCTTCGGGGTTGTGGGCGTCCGTCGCCAGGACGTGCACAAGATTGCGCTCCAGGAGCGCCCTCGCCGCCTTCTCCGACTCGACGCCATAGTGCCCCAGCAGGCTACCCGTGTTGACTTGCATGAGGATGCCTCGCTCCACCAGCCGCTGCACGATCTCCTGGTCCGCCTGGATGCTGGCGCACCGCTCGGGATGGGCGAGGATAGGAGCATAGCCCCGGAGCTGGAGCTGAAAGACCATCTCCTCCACATAGGGAGGGTAAGAGGTGAAGGGGGGCTCGACCAGGAGATAGCGCGTCCCCGCCAGGGGCACCGCACCGCCTTCCTGAAGATGCTGGGGAACATCCGGCCCGGCCATGTTCTCCTGCCCGGTCTCGAAGACCAGAGAGAGGCCCTGCGCGCGCGCGTTGGCCTGTAGCTCCGTCACCCTAGTCCGCGCCTGCTGGACGAACGGGCCACCCTCTGCGGGAAAATGGTGGGGCGTGGTGACGATCACCTGGATCCCATCCCGCTCCGCGATGCGGGCCATCTCCAGGGCCTCCGCCATGCTCTTGGCGCCGTCGTCCACCCCGGGCAGGATGTGGTTGTGGATGTCGATGACGCGCCGACCGTTCCTAGCGAAGGACAGCATTGCTACCATCCCGCTTGACCCCTGACCTTCTCTCTATCCCAGCTACCAACTTCACCGCTGGAACCGAAAGCGATGGAACCCCTCAGCATAGGTGTAGCCCGCCTTCTTCCCTAGCTCCGCCGCGCGCTCCTTGACCCGCTCCGCCAGGCCCTCCCGATCGCGGATCTGGCTGACATGCGCCTTCAGCGCCTCGATCTTCACATCTATAGTATCGCTGATGTCTACGTAATGGTCGATGTGATCGGACATGACGCCGTAGACCTCCGCCGTCTTGTGGGGCAGGAAGCCCTCTTTCGCCAGCTCCGGGAAATGGTGATAATCGCGGGCGTAGGGGAAAACGGCGTCCAGAGTCACCTGGCCGCAAATGCGGTGGTCCCGATGGCTATGCGTGGCCCGATAAGGGTCCGGGGTCAGGACGATGTCGGGCCGGAAGCGCCGGACCTCCCGCACCACGTCCCGCCGCACCTCCCGGCTGTCCTCCAGCTCCCCGTCGGGGTACCCCAAAAAGGCGACCTCCTTGACCCCCAGGACCGTGGCGGCGTTCCTCTGCTCCTCCTCGCGGATGGCGCGCAACCGCTGGGGCGTCATCTCGGTATCGGTGGTGCCCTTCCCGCCATCGGTGCAGATGACCATGAAGACCTCCCACCCCTGACGGGCCCACTTGGCCACGGTGCCCGCGCAGCCGAAATCGGCGTCGTCCGGATGGGCAACGACCACAAGGGCTCTAGAGTACGCCTGCTCCGTCGTCATTGCTCGCTCTGTTCCTTTTCCTCCTCCTTGAAGGGAATGCGCCGGATGCCGTACTGGCGGAAGGACTCGGCGTACTGCATGCCGTGGCCCTCGGCGTTTCGCGCCGCCCACTCTCGCATCCACTTCCCAAACCGGCCCTCGTCCTCGGCCACCTGAGGGAACTGGCTCCTGTGGGCCGCCAGGGCCCGGACCTTCAGCTCCAGCGTCTCGCCGACGTCGACGTAGACGTCAGGCTCCTCCGTCCCCCAGAAGAAGACCTCGGCCACCTTGTGGGTCGTGAGGCCCTGGGCCAGATGCTCGGGGAAGTGGAGCCGGTCCCGGGCGTAGGGAAACACTGCGTCAATGGTCAGGAGGCCGGCGTGGCGGTGGTCGCGGTGGATGTAGAAGGTGCGCCGGAAGGGGTCGTTGGTGAGGACGACATCCGGCTTCAACCGGCGGATGTGGTAGACCAGCTCCCCCAGGGTCGCGCGGTCCGTCTCCAGCTCCCCATCGCCGTGGTCCAGGAAGACCACCTCCTTGACCCCCAATATCCTGGCGGCCTCCTGCTGCTCCCCCCGCCGGATGCGGGCCAGGGCCTCCCGGGAGAGGCTGACGTCCTCCGTCCCCTTGTCCCCGTTGGTCATGAGGAGGAAGACGACCTCCTTCCCCTCCTGGACGAGGCGGGCCGCCGTCCCCCCGCAGCCGATCTCGCCGTCGTCCGGATGAGGGATGACGACAAGGACACGTTGACAGGGATCGAGGCCTTCCATCTCATGCTCCCGCGAAGGAAAACGTTCCCACTGTGACGCAAAGGGCGGGAGGGTGTCAAGCTAAGGGAGCGCTGGAGGACATCTTTCCTGTGCGAGGCGAGACCTCCTAAATGGATGGCACGCAGTGGCCCTCTGCGTTTCCGACATCCCGCTCATGGTTGCCTAAGCTCGGTAGGATTTGAGCGCTAGGATTACCAGAGATTTCCGATAACTGAAGCTTAGGTTAGTCCAAACGCTATATGCCTAGCTTGACCGAGGAAGCCTGTCAACCCTCCAAGTTGCCCCCCCGCTGATTGGCCGTATTATTGGGGCATATTTAGCAGGGAGGGGTGTGATGAAGAAACAGAGCTTGGGTTTGGCTCTCGCGAGAGTTCTTATCGCAGGAGCGCTGGCGGCGCTTGTTCCCGGAGTGACCTCTGCTCACCCCGGCGAACCGGATTATCATTTCGGGCTTATGGAGGCAAGGGGGACTGACTGTAGGGTGATCCGATGGTTCAGCGCAGAGCAGGTGCATGACGCCGCAGGCAACACCTATGAAAGCCAGGAAGTCGCTTGTGACGCATATCAGGAAGGGACAGCGGGACCCGTCTTTTGGTCGGGACCCGCTCATTAACCCTGCACAAGGCTGGCTGGCGAGATGTTTCCACCCAGGGGAAGAGGCCCCTCAAACGGTGCTGCAGGTATAGATGCCGAGGTCAAGGTGCCTTAAGCTGCCCGATACCTGGTAGGTCCAAAAGTAGTGCAGGTATTGCTGAGCTTGTGCTTGCCTGACCCGACTACACCAGCATGGGCCAACTCAGAGGATCGGGCCCAGATTCCTCGGCTTCCCATGGATCGTCGGCCGTGCATATAGTGCGCTCCGAGTGACGGGTTGGCGGACCGCCCGGCCAGGTTGTCGAACTCGTTGGGCCGTAAGGCCATTCCGAACCCTATGCGGAGGTACGTTTTGGATGGGGCCCGCGCCTGGAAGCCTCAACCCTCTCGATAAACTCGGCCAGCGGGGTGCGAGCGATCGCCTCGCCGATAAGGCCAAGGGGCAGGTCATCGACCCTTTTGAACCGGACACATGATTTGCCCATATCCAACTTCTTGCCGCTGGCCGTGTACTGCTCACTGAACCACCGCGCAGCCTCTTGGTCCGCATAGACATTCATCAGGTACAAGGACATATAGTCCTTTTGCGACGCAAGCGCCGCGTACTCCAGTGGCTGCCTATTATATGTGTTCGGATACCTTTTCAGGGGAACGACGTAGGCGATCATGCCCCAGAGCATCGTCTCCTCGTATCCCTCGGGCAGATGGTCGAGGACGATCTTGCGCACTGCGGCAATTGCCTCGCGTCGGCTCGGCGGCAATGCAGCCAGATACTCCTCTACCGTTCGGGCTTTGCTCTGTGGCATAGTACGCATCACTCAAAGGGCGGGCCTACCGCTCATATGTAACGGCGGAGTCGGAAAACTCGCTCACCTCGTGGGCACGCTTGCCCGGGAACAGTTCCACCTTGAGCTTGCGTTCGGCGATAAGCTGTATGAGGACTGTGCCATGGACTTCGCCCCACGGCAGCACGCGGAAGTTGTCGAACGGTGAATGGTAGTCCCAGCTTCTCCCTGTGTCTTGGTCGAAGTACCCCCAATTCATCAGCTCGTACTTCACGGGCCCTGTGGCTACACTGACTTGGCCAGGATCGGGCCCGTTGCCCTTCACGCCAAACTGTCGCGGCCGGCCTTGGAAGTTCCCCAAAGATACGATGACTGCAACAGGATCATAGGCGTGGTACGTGACTGCCAGATGAGTCGTAAAGAAGCTGCTCTGGGAGAGTCCAGCGTACCCGTTGGTGTTCTCCACGAACCATCCTCCGACGAGCCGGCCGTCAACGTCATAGTCTGCCCTGCCGCCCAAGGGTTCGACTCTGCGGATGGACTTGGCCCGCAGTTGGGAGCGAAGGGGCTCGCGAAAAAGGGGGAACGGTTCGATAGCGTAGAGCCGCCATGGCTCTGCCTCGTAATGCTGGGGCACCACATAGCCCGGCGTCAGAGTTCGTAGGTCCGCGACCCACAGGTCCAGGCCTTGAGAAGTGGAACCAGCCTTGCCGATAACCTGGCCCTCCTTGACGGGAATGGTCCTACCCTGGCGCAGGCCGTCCTGCAGGACCGCGATGGCAGGATCAAGCTGGTCAATGAGATCGTACTGGGTGACGATGGCGCAAGAGTGTCGCAGCGTGACATGGTACTGGGGGACATTGGGCTTGCCGGTTTCCACGCTAACGCTGCGAACGGTGATGTGGACGATTTCGCCGTCGCCCACCGCCAGCACATCATAGCGGGGAATCGGACCCTGCTCGCCGAAGTGGTAGCCCTGATGATCGCTGGGGATCACATGGGCGCCGACCATCAGGCCGTACGGGCCAATATTGACGATGTCTTCGAAACGCAGGGGCGGCGAGCCGAACTGCACTGGCTCCTTTTCTTCGCACCCCTGCTGCATCTGCCTGGACCACCATGTGGGGTACAGCACAGGAGCCGTATTGATCATCTGCGTGGCCGATCGGTCGGGCGTTGGAGTACGAACGGGTACAACGCTAGGAGTGCGAGTGGGAGTCGGTGTTGTTATGAGCGCAGGACGAGGCGTGAGTGTAGGAGTAGGCGACAAAGCTGGCGTCGGCGCAGGTGATGGCGTAGGCGTAGGAAACGCTGTCGGAGTTGGGGCCGGGGGCGGTAAGGACGCAGACGCTGGTGTCGGCTCAACCGTGGTGCAGGCGAGAATCCATAAACCGAGGATGAAAACCACCGCCCAAGATTTGATTGGACCCATGAACATGCATTATAGGCCAGCCCTAGTCGCAGGGGACCAACTGGGGCGTCTCCACCCCCAGCTCCCGGTAGAGGGCCAGGAGGCGCTCCGCCACGAGAGACCAGTCCAGGCGCTCCACCGAGGCGCGGGCGGCGGCGCCGAGGCTGCGCCGCAGGGCCTCGTTCCCCAGGAGCAGGTCCAGGGGCTCCAGAAAGGCCTCCGGGCAGCGCTGGTCCACCAGATAGCCCGCCACGCCGTCGCGGACGACCGTCGGCAGGCCACCGACCTTCGAGGCGACAACGGGGGTGCCGCAGGCCAGCGCCTCCGCCGCCACCAGTCCGAAGCTCTCGTAGTAGGACGGGACCACGACGATGTCGGCGGCGTTGTAGTACCAGACCATCTCCTCGTGGGGAACGGAGCCAGGGAAGGAGACGGCCTCCTTGAGTCCCAACGTTTCGGCCAGGCCCGCAAGCCGGGCCAGCTCCCCCGTCCTCTGGTCGCCACCCACGATGAGGACGCGCACCCTCTCCCGGTCCTCCAGCAGGGCCACCGCCTGGAGCAAGAGGTCCACGCCTTTCAGTGGCTCGACCCGTCCTGCGAAGAGCAGGACCTGAGCCTCCGCCGGCAGACCGAGACGCCATCGCGCCTCGCCCTTGTCCAGAGGGTAGAACTCCCGGAGAGAGACGCCCGCGGGCACCACCGCGATCTTCTCCGGGGGGACCTGGTAAAGCTGTGCCATCCTCTCCCGCTCGTGGGAGGTGAAGGCGACGATCCGATCGGCGGCGAGCATGACCGCCCTCTCGCTCGGAGAGCGGCGCGGGTCCTCCTTGGCGCCCACCAGAGCCCGGAGCTTCACTTCGGCCAGAGTGTGGAAGCTGGCCACGTGAGGGACGCGCCACTTCTCCTGGAGGGCCACGCCGACTAGGCCGCTCAACCAGTAGTGGCTGTGGACCAGGGCGTAGTCCAGCCGGTTGCTCTCGGCGAACCGCTGAAGATGCTCTGCGAACTCCGGCAGGTGAGGATAGATGTCCTCCTTCTCGCCCTCCGCCGGGCTGGCAGGAAGGTGGATGACGCGGACCCCCTCCGAAGCCTCCACCGTCCGTCCCTCCTCGTCCCAGCCGGGATGCTCCCGAGTGAAGATGTCGATGCAGTAGCCTGCGGCATGGAGCTCCCGCCCCAGGGAGAGGACGTAGACGCTCATCCCTCCAGCGTCCCGCTCGCCCAGGCGTCCCAGCGGGCAGCTATGGACGGTGAGGAAGGCCAGTCGAGTCACCGTTCCGACCCTCTTGTTATGGTGTAGCGATGGATCTGCTGGTCCACGCCGCCCAAGTCGTACTTGTACGGCTCGTCGCCCCGGAGAAAATCGAACCGGCGTTTTCCGTGCTCGATGGCGTAGGCGATGCAGTGGGCCTTCAACAGCAGACCGACGCTCAGGGCGCGGTGAGATGTATCGAAGCCACTGTTGTAGAGAAAGAGCGTGTCCTCCTCCTCGAAGCAGACCGCGCCGGCCACGGGGACGCCGCCCAGGTCCAGGAAGAAGAGCCGCAGGAGTCCCGCCCGGGCGAGAGTCTCCGCCAGCTCGTGGAAGAAGCGGCTCCGCTCCTGGGTCAGGAACTCGGCCTTCTCTTCCCGGCTCTGGCGCATGAGGTGGAGAAAGCGCTCCATCTCCTCGGGGAGAGAGCCCTCTCGACCGTCCACCACGCGGTAGCGGACCTCCCCCGCCTGCTGGAGGCGGCGTTGCTTGCGCCTCAGCTCGTGGCGGTCCTTCTTCGAAAGGGAGGACAGGAACTCGTCCCAGGTGGAGGGCAGCAAGACCTGGGGCGCCACGTCCCAGAGGCTCGTCTCCACCCGCCATCCCTTCCGCTCACAGAGAGCAGGCAGATAGGAGAGCGCTGGTGAGCCGTCCCGGAGACCAATGAGATCGATAGAAGTCCAGGGTTGAGCCTCCAGATGCTCGATAAGCGCCGACCAGACGCACTCCTCCCGCCCCGGCAGCGCCAGCACGTCCAGGTAGTCCATGAGGTCCGGGTCGCCGGCAAAGGCGACCCGGCCATCCACCTGGAGGAGCGGGGCGACGCCCACCAGGCGCCCCTCTTCCCGCACAGAAAAGGTGGAGCCGTTTGCGCTGTTGATCTGATGGCGGGAAAGGAGCTCGTACCAGAGAGGCCGGAGAAAGACCGATCCTGGTTGTGCCTTATGCAGGAGAGCGTCCCACTCGGGAGTCAGAACGGAGAGGGGCTCAACGGCGACGGTACACACGCACCCTACCCTTTGCGAAGAAGGGCCAGGACCTCCGCCCTTCGCGCGGCGTTGCTGCTGAACTCGCCCCTCATGGCAGAGGTGACCACGACGCTGCCTGGTCTCTTCACGCCGCGCATGCTGATGCACAGGTGCTCCGCCTCCACCAGCACCGCGACACCCTCCGGCCGGAGCCTTTCGTACAGGACGTCGGCGACCTGGTTGGTCAGGCGCTCCTGCAACTGAGGGCGCCTGGCCACCGTCTCCAGGACCCGTGCGAGCTTGCTCACCCCCACCACCCGGCCTCGGGGCAGATAGGCGATGTGGGCGGAACCAAAGAAGGGAAGGAAATGGTGCTCACAGAGCGAGTAGAAGGAAACGTCCCGGAGCAAAACGATGTCCTGGTCTCCCTCCCCGCCCTCCTGATAGGAGACAGACAGCTCCTCTCCCGGGTCGCGATCAATCCCTGAGAAGAGTTCCGCGTACAGCTCAGCCATGCGCTGCGGGGTGTCCCGGAGTCCCTCGCGGAGCGGGTCCTCCCCGATCGCCTCGATGATGCTCCGAAAGGCCTGCCGAAGACGTTCCCGGTCCAATCTGCCGCTGACCTCGCCGTCAGGATATTGTCCGCCCGAAAAGGGCGCTCCCTTCTATTGTAACCGCTATGCCGAAGAAGGTGACCTCAGGCGAACTCATGCCCAGCCCAGCGCCCGCTCCACCGCCTTCATATCAGGAGCCATGGGCTGCGCTGGCGCCGCCCCCAGGACGGCCGTATCGGTGTCCTTGAGGCCGGTGCCCGTGATGATGCACACCACCCGGCTCTCGCCGATCTCCCGGTGGTTCCGAGCGTATTTCATCAGGCCAGCTACCGAGGCGGCAGAGGCTGGCTCACCGAAGACACCCTCGTGGCGGGCCAGGGAATGATAGGCCTGGAGGATCTCTTCATCGGTCACCATATCGATGGCGCCTCCCGACTCGTCCCGGGCCGCCACGGCCTTGGCCCAGCTTGCCGGCTTGCCGATGCGGATCGCCGTGGCAACGGTCTGAGGGTTTCGGACCTCCTCGCCCCGCACGATAGGCGCCGCACCCGCAGCCTGGTATCCCATCATCTTGGGCCTCCGGTGCGCCTGTCCTCCCTTGTGGTACTCCTGGAACCCCTGCCAGTAGGCCGAGATGTTGCCGGCGTTGCCCACGGGGATGAATAGATAGTCCGGCGCATCGTCCAGCGCGTCCACGACCTCGAAGGCCGCCGTCTTCTGGCCCTCCAAACGGTGGGGGTTCACCGAGTTAACCAGGGTGACGGGATGGACGGCTGCCAAGCTCCGGACCAGCTGAAGCGCCTGGTCGAAGTTGCCCTCGATGGGGATGATCCGCGCTCCGTAGACGACGGCCTGGGCCAGCTTGCCCATGGCCACGTACCCGCTGGGAACGATCACCAGGGTCTCGATGCCGCAACGGGCGCCGTAGGCCGCGGCGGAGGCGCTGGTGTTCCCGGTGGAGGCGCAGATGATGGCCCGGCTTCCTGCTTCCAGGGCCTTGGCCACAGCCAGCACCATGCCCCGGTCCTTGAAGGAGCCCGTGGGATTGCACCCCTCCAGCTTGAAATAGAGCTCCCCAACCCCGATCTCCTTCTCCAGGAACCGGGAGCGGACCAGAGGCGTATCGCCCTCTCCGAGAGTGATCCGCGGCGTGTCCGCCGTCAGGGGCAAATAGTCAGGATAGCGGAAGAGGACCCCCCTCCCCACACTCTTCGTCCCCTGTCTCATCGCTCCCCCCGCGCCGGAGAAAACAAACGGGGCTCCCGCGCGGGAGCCCCGTCCCAGGCCCCTTGCACGCCCGCCATTCCCATGGAGAGTCTAGTCTTCGACGCGCACAAAGTTGCCCACCTCGTGGACGACATCGGACTTTGCCAGCTGCCGAAGCGCCGCCTGGAAGGCGGCCTCCCGGGCCCTGTGGGTCATGATCACGATCTCGGCGGTCCTGGCAACCTCGTCCGTCTCCTTCTGGATGACGGAGGCGATACTGATCCGGTTGTCCCCGAGCGCCTGGGCGATCTTCGCCAGGACACCCGCGCGGTCCGCCACGGTCATTCTCATATAGTACCGGGTCTGGAGGTCCGCCATCGGCTTCGTCCGCCTCTCGCCCCGGGCGGAGACAGGGACTCTACTCTCCCCGCCCTGAAGGATCTGGCGAGCGCTATCCACGACGTCTCCCAAGACGGCGCTGGTGGTGGGGAAGGCGCCCGCTCCGGGCCCGTAGAAAAGCAGCCGCCCCGCCAGGTCCCCCTCCACCTGGACGGCGTTGAAGACCCCCTCCACTTTAGCCAGCAGGAGGTCCTGATGGACAAAGGCAGGGTGCACCCGCACCTGGACCTCCCCGTCCTCCTGCCTCCCGATGGCGAGCAACTTGATGGCGTAGCCCAGCTCCCGCGCGTAGCGAAAGTCGTTGGCGTTCAGGCGAGATATCCCCTCGTGGTAGACATCCCCGAAGGTCACGGGAGTACGGAAGGCGAGGGCGGCCAAGATGGCCAGCTTGTAGGCCGCGTCGATGCCCTCGACGTCGTTGGTGGGGTCGGCCTCCGCGTAGCCCAGCTCCTGGGCCAGGCGAAGCGCCGAAGAGAAGTCCAGTCCGTCCTGCCCCATGCGGGTGAGGAGGTAGTTGGTGGTGCCGTTGATGATAGCCCGGATAGAATCGATGCGGTTGCCTGCCAGGTCTCGGGTGAAGGCCGAAACCAGAGGAATACCGGCGCCGACGCTCGCCTCGTAGAGGACGTTGGTCCCTCGTTCCCGCGCCAAGCGGAGGAGCTCCGGCCCATGCTTCGCCATCACCTCCTTGTTGGCGGTGACGACGTGCAGCCCGCTCTCCAGGGCCTGGAGGATATAGGCATGGGCAGGCTCCTCGCCGCCCATCACCTCCACGACGATGTCGGTGTCTTCCCGTCCCACGACGCTGCCGAAGTCGTTCGTGAGGAGGGAAGGAGGCACCTCGACGCGCCGCCGCTTCTGAAGGTCCTGCACGAGCACCCAGGTGAGGCGGAGGGGATAGCCGACGCGCTCAGCCAGAAGCCCAGCCCGCTCGCCCAGGGCCTGGACCACGGCGCTGCCCACGACGCCCATGCCCAGGACGCCCACGCCGATGTAGCCGCGCTCGAGGTGGGCGGCCGGCTTCCTCGCCACTCTATGCCCTACTTTGGAAGAGTTGCTTGTCCTGACCGAGCTGGCGGAGGGTCCAATCGTACTGGGACTGGTTCACGTAGACCGCTATCTCCCCCTGAGCAACGAGCTCCTCGCGTCGCTCCTGCGCCCAGGCGTTGAGGATGTTCACCTCGATCTTCTTCCGATGTTCCTCCGAGGTCTCCCGGAGAGCCGGCCCCTCCGTGACCCGCACCAGGTAGACGCCATAGGGGGCCACCACGGGCTCCGGCACCACGCCCGGCTGAAGGTCGGACTCGAAAAGGGTGGAGTCGAAGGGAGGCTCCGCGGTCTTGGGGACCCAGCCCCAGGCCCCACACTCCTTCTTCGCCTCCTCCTCCAGAGAGACTTCCAGCGCCACGGCACAGAAGTCCTCCCCCCCTACGATCCGCTCTCTGATCTTTCGAGCGACAGCGACGTCGCCAAGTTGGATCCGTTGAACGAAGACGTGCTCCACCTCAGCGGGGAATTCCTCCATCAGTTTGGCGCGCATCTTATCGCGCAGAAGGGCGGTCCGGGGGACCTCCAGGTACTCCTCCTCGGCGACGCGCATCCTGTTGAGCGATTGCCGGTAGATTTCGCGGAACTCCTCCTCGGGGATGTCCTCTTGCTTCCGCGAGCCGAGGATGCGGGAGCGGACCTCCTTCTGGAGCTCCTCGGGGGTAAGGTCTATGCCCTTCTCCGCCGCATAGCGCTGGACGATGGCGCCGTTCTCCATCTCCGTCACCATGCTGAAGACCAAATCGGTCAGGCCGGTCGGCTCGTTCTGGCTTCCCAGGGCCTGCGCCTCGATGACGCTGATGCGGAGACGGTGGACATACTGGTTCATGGTGTAGACCCGGTCGCCGACCCTCAGGATGGTGTCTCCCAGCGGCTTCACGAACACGAAGTACCAGCCGATCCCAGGGATGGCGAGGGCGAGCAGGAGAGCCAACAGCCCCGACAGAAGAGCGACGCGTCGCTCGCGACCTGTGCGGCGGGCCTGCACGGCGCGCCGCCAGTCCGGCCGCGCGGATTCCGCCGAGGGAAGAGGGCCAGCTTGCGTGGACATCGGCTACCTGTTCTCGAGGTTCCCGAAACGGATGTTCAAGGAGAAAGAGAGGGAAAGGTCGCGGGGGGAAAGGGACCAGGCACCCGGCTCTATCTCACGTTCTCACGATTTGCCGGATATGCTCCGGCGCCAAAGGAAGGAGGGCAACCTGGCGCGCCCTCTTGATGGCACGGGCCAGGACCCGCTGATGCCGTGCGCAGGTCCCCGACCTTTTCCGCGGATCGATTTTTATCCCGTCCGAGAGATAGCGCCTGAGCATGTCCACGTTCCTGTAGTCGATCACGACCTTCCGGTCGACACAGAACTGGCAGGCCCTGCGACGGGGAAAGAATTTTCGCCCGCCCTCTCGCCTTCGAGGTCTCTCCATACTCATGGCACCTTCTCAGTCCAACCTAGGCTCTAGACTTGTCCTGCCCGTCCCCACCATCGAAGGGAAGGTCGTCGCCCTCCTCTTCCGCAGGCGTTCCCCCTTCGGCGGCTCCCGTCGAAGGCGGCCGACCCAGGAAGAGCACCACGTTGGCGTTGACCTCGTTCTGGAAGCGCGTCTGGCCGTCCTTGCCCTCCCAGGTCCGGCTGCGGAGCCGCCCCTCCACGTAGACCTGGCGCCCTTTGGTGAGGTACTGGTTGCACGTCTCCGCCAGCTGCCGCCATGCAACAACAGTGAACCACTCCGTCTCATCGCGTCGCTCGCCGTTGGTCGTGTAGCTGCGGGTGCTCGCCAGACGAAAGGAGGTCACGGGGTCTCCCTTCGGAGTGTACCGCATCTCCGGGTCCGTCCCCACGTTGCCAATCAGGATGATCTTGTTGAGTCCGGCCATAGGCGCCCCGCTTTCACTTCCCCGCGCGCGTCACGATGTGGCGCAGCACCTGCTCATGAAGGCGCAAGCTCGCTTCGAGCTCGTGAGCCTTCTCCGGACTCAGGGAGATCCGGCTGACGACGTAGGTGCCTTCCCGCTGGTGGCGAACAGGGTAGGCCAGTCGACGCCGACCCCAGACCTCCTCGCTCTCAATGGTACCGCCCCGGTCCGTGACAAGCCGACGGACGTTCTCCAGAGCCGCAGGCATCTCCTCCTCCGGCACGGTAGGGGTCATCACAAAGGTCAGATTATAGGTGGTCACAGAAGCCGCTCCGCCTCCGAGACGAACGTGCAAGACAGAGTATTATAGCATCCCGTCCGCATGTGAACAACGCCCTGTATTTGTTCAATACATATGGGACAGGCGGCTGAGACTAAAGGTCCAGGCCCGGCACGGGAAAGCGGTGCGTCATCTCCCTGACCTGTTCCCGTACGCTTTGTACAACCTCCTCAGCCTGGATGTGACGCAGGACGCGGTCGATAAGACCCGCGACGGCACGGACGTCCGTCTCGGTAAGTCCGCGGCTGGTCACGGCCGGCGTGCCGATACGGACGCCGCTGGCCACCCGCGGTGGTCGAGGATCGTAGGGGATGGCGTTTGCGTTGACGATGATCCCCGCCGCCTCCAGGGCTTTAGTGGCATCCCGTCCTGTCACGTTGAGGGGGGTCAGGTCCACCAGGAGCATGTGAGAGTCGGTACCGCCGGAGACGATCCGCAGGCCACGGCCCTGCAGCTCGTCCGCCAGGGCTTGGGCGTTCGCCAGCACCTGCCGCTGGTAGCTCTTGAACTCGGGCCGCAGCGCCTCCCCGAAGGCCACAGCCTTGGCGGCGATGGTGTGCATCATCGGCCCGCCCTGGACACCGGGGAAGACGGCCTTATCGATGTCCGCGGCATGCTCGGCATCGCTCAGGATGAAGGCGCCCCGGGGCCCGCGCAGCGTCTTGTGCGTGGTGGAGGTGACGACCTGGGCATGGGGCACGGGGTCGGGATAGATGCCGGCGGCGATGAGCCCTGCGTAGTGGGCCATGTCCACCACGAGGAGAGCTCCAATCTCGTCGGCGACGGCGCGAAAAACAGGAAAGTCGATGGCGCGCGGATAGGAGCTGGCCCCCGCGATGATCAGCTTGGGACGGCGCTCCCGGGCAAGGTCGCGGACCTGATCGTAGTCGATCAGCTCGGTGTCACGCCGGACGCCGTAGGAGACGAACTCGTAGGTCTTGCCGGAGAAGCTCACCGGGCTGCCGTGGGAGAGGTGCCCCCCCTGGTCCAGCCGCATCCCCATGACGACGTCGCCCGGCTGGAGGAAGGCGAAATAGACAGCCATGTTGGCCTGGACGCCGCTGTGGGGCTGAACGTTGGCGTGCTGGGCGCCGTAGAGGGCCTTCAACCGCTCGATGGCCAGGCGCTCCGCCACATCCACGAACTCACAGCCGCCATAGTAGCGCCGGCCCGGGTAGCCTTCGGCGTACTTGTTGGTCATCGCCGAGGCCTGCGCCTCCATGACGGCCCGGCTGGCGTAGTTCTCCGAGGCGATAAGGACAAGGGTGCTGCGCTGCCGCTCCTCCTCGGCCTGGATCGCCGCGTATACGGCGGGGTCTTGTTGTGCCAAGACGCTTTGCAATAACACAGTCATCCCCTCACCCTCCTCTCACGCCGGACGGCGAATTGCTCCGTGCGGACGTGGCCCTCTCGTCCCAGTGTACGGAAGCAGGCAGACACCCGTCAACGGACGCGGCGGGGCGGCACGGGGGCAGCCTCCGCCCATCCCCAGGCCACCTCCGCCAGGGCCATCAGCCCTCCGGAGACGAGGCTGTGTCCTCCCAGAACAACGGGGACCGGCGCCTCCGAGGCGGCGAGGGTAAGCTCCCGGAGAAACGGGTCGCGGATCTCCTCCCACCGGCCCAGGTCGGACAAGAAACGGTCCTCCTCCGAGGTGGCGGTCCCCCGATGGGCCAGAAGCACGCGGCTGTCCAGAAAGACAGCCCCGCCCAGAGTCGAAAGCTCGGAGAAGAAACGCTCCATCCCCCCGGCCTCCAGGTGATAAGAGAGGAAGGACCGCGCAACCCCCCCCTCCTCCCGCCCAAGGGCCCGCATCCCGCGTTCCTCGGAAAAGAGGCGGACGCGACAGGCCGTCTGCCGCTCGAGAAAGGCCCAGGCATGGCTCCCGACCCGACCGGCCACGACGATCTCCGCGCCCGGATCGGTGAGGAGCCGGGCCGCCTCCTGAAGGCGGGCGGTCTCCAGGGCGAGGCCATCAAGATAGCCGCGGAGGTGGGGCCCCACACCCGGGTGGAGAGAGAGGATGAGGAGGTCGGCGGGGGAATCGATGTCGTACTGAGTGGACGGCGTGCGAGGAAACTCGACGCCCCGCAGCCCCGCCTTCTTCCACAGGCGGAGGGCCAAGGCGTTGTCCGTCGCCGGGAGGTCGATTTTCTCAAGAGCCTCGGCGACGGAGACGCCCAGGATATCCGCGGAGTACAGGTTATTGGCCACGACCACCGGGTCCCGGCTCAAGCACGCGCGCCCGAAGCGGCGAAGCTCGCCCACCGAGAGAAGAGGGACGCTGCCCGCGCCCGTCACCACGAAACGCTCCAGCCGCCGGGCCTGAACGAGGCCGAGGAGCCTCCGGCCAAAGTGGAAGGGAGCCTCGTCCCCATCCAGCTCCACCTCGACCCCCGGCGGCGCGATGGCCGCCATCTCGGCGCTGTCCGTCACCAGGACGGGCGGAGAAAACAAGCCCGTGGCCTCGGCCCTCTGGAGGAAGTCGAGGGCAGAAGCGCTCCGCGCCCCCTCCATCATCCGCTCCGCAAAACCTGGGCCACCTTTGCGGGCGAAAAGCAGCAGAGACAGGCCAGCCTCTTTCCCCGTCCCCGGCGGCTTAGGGGCCACGGCTCAGATCTCCCGAGCGATGGCGACGCCCCAGACCTCGAGGGCTCCGGCCTCTCGGAGGGCCTCGGCGCAGGCGGCGAACGTCGCCCCCGTGGTCGAAACATCGTCCATCAGGACCACTCTCTGTCCCTCGAACCGGCGGGTGGCCTGAAAGGCCCCCGCCACGTTCCGGCGCCTGTCATCCCGCCTCGCGGAGACCTGGGGTGTCGTCGCGCGGACCCGGCTCAACCCGTCAGGACAGAGGTCCAGGTCCAGCTCTTTCGCGACGACCCTCGCCAGCAGCTCCGCCTGGTTGTAGCCTCTCTCGCGGAGCCTCCCCCCGTGGAGGGGGACGGGGACAACGGTCTCTGCGGCGATCCCCCGCAGGCGGATGTGGTCCGCCACAAACGCCCCCAGGACGGGGGCCAGGGCACGTACGTTCCTGTATTTCAAGGCGTGGACGGCCTCCTGCACGGCGCTCTCCATGCGAAAGGGCGCCAATATCCCGTCGAGAGGGCCGGGCCGGCGAACGCAAAGAGCACACAGACCCGCTGCTTCCACGAGCCGCGCGCAGAGCCAGCAATACGGCTCAGGCAGACGGGGCGCGAGAGTCACGCACCGTGGGCAGAAGAACGAGCCCTCTGTGCCGCAGGAGGCGCACCGCGCTGGAAAGAGAAGCTCCCCCGGGAGCCGCGCCAGACGGGCGAGAGGCAAATGGAGCGATGGCATCACGCGCACCCCGGCCCACCATAGACCCCTGCCACAGACTCGTCAATCCTCCTCCTTTTTCATACCGGCCTGTGATGAAATCCCGCGCCCGCCCTTGACGGTGAGAAGCCTGACATGGTACCATTGCTCATTGTTGTGCGTGGAAGGGGAGTAGTAGCGAGGTTCACGTCTCCAGAGAGCCGGGGAAGGTGAAAGCCCGGCGGCCACTGACCTCCGAACTCGCCCCGGAGCACCCAGGCTGAACGGTCCGCCAGCCGATAGGTTGGCGAGCCTGTTTGTTTCGACAAACACAAAGTAGGCCTGGCGGGAGGGTGCCCGATACAGCACCGCGAGAGCCTCCGCTGAGCGGGGGAAAAAGGGTGGTACCGCGGGCGAAAGTCCCGTCCCTGTGCAGGGACGGGACTTTTTCGTTGCGGCCCTCTTGGGCACCAGGAACGACTAACAAGAGAACGATGGAAAGGGAAGCGAAGGAAGAAGAGGTGCGGCCATGAAGCTCACCGGCGGCCAGATGGTGTGTGAAAGCTTGCTCCGCGAGGGGGCAGACGTGGTCTTCGGCGTCCCCGGCGGGGCCATCCTGCCCTTCTACGACTACCTGACGCAGTACCCCAAAATCCATCACGTCCTGGTACGCCATGAGCAGGGTGGCGCCCATGCCGCTGACGGCTACGCCCGCGTCACGGGGAAGGTCGGCGTCTGCCTCGCTACTTCCGGCCCTGGCGCCCTCAACCTGACCACAGGGCTGGCCAACGCCTTCATGGACTCCTGCCCCATCGTCGCCATCACCGGCCAGGTCTCTCGGTTCGCCATCGGGAAAGTCGCCTTCCAGGAGACGGACGTCACCGGCGCGACCCTCCCCGTCACCAAGCACAATTACCTCGTGATGCGGGCGGCGGACATCCCCCGCGTCCTCAAGGAGGCTTTCTATATTGCCCGGACAGGGCGGCCCGGCCCGGTGCTCGTGGACATCCCCAAGGACGTCTTCACCGAGACCGCCGACTACGAGTACCCGGAGACGGTGAACCTCCCGGGCTATCATCCCCAGACCGTGGGGGACCCCGCCCAGATCCAGAAGGCGGCCAAGCTCATCAACGGTGCGAAGAGGCCCGTGATCCTGGCAGGACGCGGCGTCCTCATCGCGGGAGCCATGGAGGAGCTTCGCCTTCTGGCCGAGAAGGCCCAGGTCCCCGTCGTCCCCACCCTCCTGGGCCTGAGTTGCTTCCCCGGCTCTCACTATTTGAACGTGGGAATGATGGGGATGCACGGCTCCGCCTACGCCAACATCGCCGTGGACGAATGCGACGTCCTCATCGGCGTCGGCTGCCGGTTCGACGACCGGATCACCGGCCGTGTCAGCGACTTCGCCCGCCACGCCCAGATCATCCATGTCGACATAGAGCCGGCCAACATCCGCCAGAACATCCGCACCGAGGTCCCCATCGTCGGCGACGCCAAGAGCGTCCTCCGAAGCCTCATCCCACTGGTCGAGCCCGCCAAACGTTCCGAGTGGCTCCAGCACATCGACGACCTCCGCCGGGCCCACCCCCTGGTGGTGCGGGACTTCGGAGAGGCCCCCTCCACCCAGCACGTCATCCAGCAGCTTTTCCAGGAGACCCACGGGAACGCCATCGTCGTCACCGGCGTGGGCCAGCACCAGATGCGGGCCGGCCAGCACTACATCTTCGACCGTCCGATGACTATGGTCACCTCCGGTGGACTGGGCACCATGGGTTACGAAATTCCCGCCGCCATGGGCGCCCAACTGGGACGCCCCGACGCCCTGGTCTGGTCCGTGGCCGGGGACGGCGGCTTCCAGATGACGGTGCAGGAGCTGGCGACCATCCGGGACGAGAAGCTGCCGGTCAAGTTCGCCATCATGAACAACGGCTTCCTCGGCATGGTGCGCCAGTGGCAGGAGCTCTTCTACGAGAAGCGCTACAGCCAGGTGAAGGTCACCGGCCCCGACTTCGTGAAGCTGGCCGAGGCCTATGGCATGCTGGGGCTCCGCGCCACCCGCAAAGAGGAGGTCGCCAAGGTCATCCGGCAGGCCAACGCCCACCGGGGACCCGTCCTGGTGGACTTCCAGGTGGCCGCGGAGGAGAACGTCTATCCCATGATCCCCAGCGGCCAGTCCGTCAAAGAGCTCATGGAGGACACATTGCCTGGACTGGAGCCGACGCGGCGATGAGACGGATCATCCTCGCCCTGGTGGAAGACAAGCCCGGCGTGCTAAACCGGATAGCCAGCATGTTCCGACGGCGCGGCTTCAACATCTACAGCCTCGCCGTGGGACATAGCGAGGTCCCGGACATGTCCCGGATGGTCATCGTGGTGGACAACGCGCCGCCCAACGCCGTGGACCAGGTGACCAAGCAGCTCGACAAGGTCATCGAGGTTGTGAGGGTCGAGGACATCACCGAGCTTCCCATCGTCACGCGGGAGACAGCGATGATCAAGGTGCGCGCCAGCCCTGCCACCCGCGGGCAGATCATCGAGGTCCTGGACCTGTTCAAAGGCGTGGAGGTGGCCGACGTTTCACCCAACTCCATCATCATCGAGATGACGGGCACCACCGACGTAGTCGAGAGCCTGCTGGCCCTGCTCAAAGACTACGGCATCATCGAGATCATGCGGACCGGCCAGCTCGCCATGGTCCGCGACTCCCAACTGCCAGACTAGCGAGACCGACGGCGGAGGTAGTGAGAAAGAGAGTCGCGGTGCAGAACAGTCCTTACCGGAGGGATCGGAGGTATCCCCTCGACCCCTTTCCCTTCTCCCCCCTTCTGGGGAGCGGAAAGGTGAGAGGAGAAGTAAAAGAGAAGAGCGTAGCGGGTGCAAGGGCGCGGCTCTGCCGGGGGTTTCAGGGGGTGTCCCCCTGAATCTCTCCTTCCCTCCCCCTCTCCCTGAAGGAGAGGGGGACACAGGGGGCGAGGGAAAGTGACGAGAAGTGGGCCAGTTCCTAGATAGATAACGAAAGAGGGGGGACACTGATGGCAACAATCTACTACGACAAGGACGCCGACCTGAACCTGTTGAAGAAGGACCTCATCGGCGTCATCGGCTATGGGAGCCAGGGGCACGCCCACGCCCTGAACATGAAGGAGAGCGGCCTCAACGTCATGGTCGGGCTCTACAAGGGGAGCAAGAGCTGGCCCAAGGCCGAGCAGGAGGGCCTGAAGGTCGGCACCGTGGAGGAGGTCGCCAGGCAGGCCAGCATCATCATGATGCTCGTCCCCGACACCTCCCAGAAGGCGGTGTATTTAGAGTCCATCGAGCCGCACTTGGGGCCCGGGAAGACCCTCATGTTCGCGCACGGCTTCAACATTCACTACAGCCAGATCGTCCCGCCAGCCAACGTGGACGTCACCATGGTGGCGCCCAAGGCCCCCGGCCACCGGATGCGCGCCCTCTTCCAGCAAGGGCTGGGCGTCCCCTCCCTCGTCGCCGTTCACCAGGACGTTTCGGAGATGGCCCACAGCCGGGCCCTGGCCTACGCCAAGGGGATCGGCTCCACTCGCGCCGGCGTCCTGGAGACCACCTTCAAGGAGGAGACCGAGACAGACCTCTTCGGCGAGCAGGCCGTCCTCTGCGGCGGTGTCAGCAACCTGATTAAGGCCGGCTTCGAGACCCTCGTCGAGGCGGGCTACCAGCCCGAGTCGGCCTACTTCGAGTGCCTCCACGAGCTCAAGCTCATCGTCGACCTCATCTACCAGGGCGGCCTGGAGTACATGCGCTACTCCATCAGCGACACGGCGGAGTACGGCGACTACGTTTCAGGTCCTCGGGTCATCGACGACCGCGTCCGGCAGACGATGAAGGACTTGCTCCGCGCCATCCAGGACGGCTCCTTCGCCCGCCAGTGGATCCTGGAGAACCAGGCGGGGCGGCCCAGCTTCAACGCCCTGCGGAAGAGAGAGGCCGACCACCCCGTCGAGGCGGTCGGCAAGGACCTGCGGGCCATGATGCCCTGGCTCAAGAACACCGTGTAGGGCGCTCGGCGAAAGAACGGCGGACATGCGACACTCAGGCTCTTTCCTTTCGCTGAGCAAAGCCGCCCGCCACCAGGGTGGCGGTTGCGGCGGCGTGCTCTACCTTCCACCCTCCAGGGTGGAGCTCGCATTACCGCACGTCTAGGTCGCCCCGTCAAAACTGCTCACGTAGATTAGGAGGGTCTTTCCATGCCAGAGGAAAAGGTCATCATCTTCGACACCACTCTTCGCGACGGCGAGCAGGCCGCCGGCGCAACTCTCAACTGGGAAGAGAAGCTGGAGATCGCCAAGCAACTGGACCGCCTGGGAGTGGACGTCATCGAGGCCGGCTTCCCCGCCTCCTCCCCGGGCAACCTGGCAACCGTGCAGCGCATTGCCCAGAACGTGCGCCGCCCCATCATCGCCGGGCTAGCCCGGTGCGTCCCCGGCGACGTGGACGCCGCCTGGGAAGCCGTGAAGGGAGCGGCGCGCCCACGCATCCACGTCTTCATCTCCACCTCGGACATTCACCTCACCCACCAGCTCCGCAAGAGCCCCGAGGAGGTTCTGGAGCAGGCCGTCGCCAACGTCAAGAAGGCAAAGCAGTACGTGGAGGACGTGGAGTTCTCCCCCATGGACGCTACCCGCACCGACCACGCCTTCCTCTTCCACATCCTGGAGGCGTGCATCGATGCTGGCGCCACCACGATCAACATCCCCGACACCGTCGGCTATGCGATCCCCGAGGAGTTCGGGCAACTCATCCGCGACATCCGCGCTCGGGTCCCCAACGTGAACAAGGCGGTCATCAGCGTCCACTGCCACAACGACCTGGGCCTCTCCTCCGCCAACACCCTGGCTGCCATCCAGGCCGGTGCCCGGCAGGCCGAGGTCTGTGTCAACGGCATCGGCGAGCGGGCGGGCAACGCCTCCCTCGAGGAGGTGGTCATGTCCATCAAGACCCGCGCCGACTTCTTCGGCCTCTCCACCAACGTGGACACCACCCAGATCTACAAGACGAGCCGCATGGTGAGCGACTACACCGGCTTTTCCATCCAGCTCAACAAGGCGGTGGTGGGAGGCAACGCCTTCCGCCACGAGTCGGGCATCCACCAGCACGGGGTCCTCAACGCCCCCATCACCTACGAGATCATGCAGCCCCAGGCCGTGGGCGTGCCCGACCGCACCCTCGTCCTGGGCCGCCAGAGCGGCCGCCACGCCCTGGA
>JACQUM010000004.1 GCA_016210295.1 Chloroflexota bacterium
CCCCTGACCCCTTCCTAGCCAGGAAGGGGGAAGAATGGGAGAAACGGGGGACATCCCCATACCCCCGGCAGAGGGCCGATACATCGGCCCTCTGCACTCCCCCTTCATCACCGAGCTAGGGCCGTCTATGTGTAGAGCGCGCCTTCTTCTGGAGCTCGTAGAGCCTGGTCAGGGCCTCGATAGGGGTCATGCCGTCCAGGTCCAGGGCCCTCAGCTCCTCCTCCACCGGGGAGGGCACGAGAGGCTGGGGAATGAGGGCGAACAGCGGGGCCTGGGCAGTCGAGGCAGGGCCCCCCCTGCCCTTCGTGGGGCGCCCGTCGCTGAGGCCTGGGACTACCCCCGACGAGGCCCCGCCCTTTTCCCCTTCCAGTCGCGCAAGCACCTCCTCGGCTCGGCTAACTGTAGCTCGCGGCAGCCCGGCGAGCTGAGCCACGTGGACCCCATAGGAGCGGTCGGCGCCGCCGGAGAGCACCTTGCGCAGGAAGACCACCTTCCCCTCCTCCTCCGCCACCACAACGTGAAGGTTCACCGCCCGAGGCAGAAGCTCCCCCAGCTCCACGAGCTCGTGGTAGTGAGTGGCGAAGAGGGTCCGGGAGCCCAGGCGCGGATGGTTGTGGATATACTCCGCCACGGCCCAGGCGATGGCCAGACCGTCGTAGGTGCTGGTGCCCCGGCCTATCTCGTCCAGAACGATGAGCGAGCGGGGAGTCGCCTGGTGGAGGATGTGGGCCGTCTCCATCATCTCCACCATGAAGGTGGAGCGGCCGAGGGAGAGGTCGTCGTGTAAGCCGATGCGGGTGAAGATGCGGTCCACCAGCCCGATACGGGCCTTCTTGGCAGGGACGAAACTGCCTACTTGGGCCATGAGGACGATGAGGGCCACCTGACGCAGATAGGTGGACTTTCCCGACATGTTGGGGCCGGTGACGAAGGCCAGCGCCTTCTCATGAGAGAGCAGGGTATCGTTGGGGATGAAGGGCTCCGAAAGGGCCCGTTCCACCACGGGGTGGCGCCCCTCCGCGATCTCGATAACGTCTCCCTCGTCCAGGTCGGGGCGGGTATAGCCGTAGAGGACGGCAGCCTCGGCGAGGGCAGCCAGGACGTCCAGCCGCGCGACGGCCCGCGCCGACTCCAGGACCGCCTCTGCCTCGTCGCCCACCTGCCGGCACACCTGACGGAAGAGGGCCGTCTCCAACTCCTCCATCCGCTCCTGAGCATGGAGGATGTGGGCCTCGTACTCCTTCAGCTCGGGGGTGAAGAAGCGCTCTCCGTTGGCAATGGTCTGCTTGCGAATGTAGCCAGCGGGGACCCGTGAGAGGTTGGGCCTGGTTACCTCGATGTAGTAGCCGAAGACCTTGTTGTAGCCGACCTTGAGAGAAGAGATACCGGTCCGCTGGCGCTCCTGAGCCTCCATGCGAGCGATGTAATCGCGGGCATCCTGAGAGGAGTCTCGGAGGGCGTCCAACTCGGGAGAGAAGCCCGGGCGGATCGTCGCCCCTTCCCCGAGGAGAGGGCCAGGATCGTCCTGAAGGGCGCGCCCGATGAGCTCCGCCATCTCTCGGTGCGGACGGAGATCCCGCCAGGCCCAAGCCAGAGGATGACCGTCTCCGCCAGGGCCTGGCTCCTGCGTTACGGCCTCGGCGATACGACCGAACGAGTCCAGGGCGCGGCGAACCGTCACCACCTCTCGCGGGGAGGCCGTACCGCTCCGGACCCGGTTGACCAGCCTTTCTACGTCGGGCAGGTTGTGGAGGAGGGAACGGAGGTGGCCCCGGCGGATGCTGGACTCGGTGAGCCAGGCGACACCTGCCTGGCGGGCCCGCAGCGCTGCGATGTCGAGGAGGGGCTGGCCCAGCCAGCGGCGCAGAAGGCGGCTTCCCATGGGCGTCTCAGTCAGGTCCAGGGTGGCGAGGAGAGATGGAGCGTGGTCACCCGGGGCGAAGGCGCCCTGGAACAGTTCCAGGTTCCGCACCGTCTGAAGGTCCAGGGGCATAAACCCCTGGAGAGAGTAGGTGGTGAGACGCTGGATGTTAGACGCCGCGGCGCGCTGCGTCTCCTGAAGATAGGCCAGGGCGGCTCCCGCCGCGGCTGTGGCAAGCGGTAGGTCCTCGCAGCCATAGGGCTCCAGTGACGGGGCGCCGAAGTGGGCCAGGAGCCGCTCCCCAGCTGCTTCGACATCGAAGAGTGCTGGGTCCAGAGTCGTGACCGGCGTGGAAACGTCCGTGATAGGCGGGGCGCCGTCGCGAGGGGCCAGGAGCTCGGCAGGAGCGAGGCGCTGCAGCTCCGCGCCAATCTGAGAAGCGGAAAGCTGGGCCGTGGCGAATTCGGAGGTGGTGATGTCCACGTAGGCAAGGCCCGCCTCGCCTCCTTGGACGAAGACGGCCACCAGGAAGTTGTTGGCCGATCCTTGGAGCAAGGCGGGCTCCACCACGGTGCCGGGAGTGACCACCCGTATGACGTCTCGATCGACAAGGCCCTTGGAGACTTTGGGGTCCGTGAGCTGTTCGCAGATGGCGACCTTGTGGCCTCTGGCGATGAGCTTCGCCAGGTAACTCTCCAGGGCGTGAGCGGGGATGCCCGCCATGGGGACGCGAGCGCCCTTGCCCATCTCCCGGGAGGTGAGGACGATCTCTAGTTCCCGGGCGGCGAGGTGGGCGTCTTCGTCGAAGGTCTCGTAAAAGTCACCCAGGCGAAAGAGGACGATGGCGCCGGGATAACGGGCCTTGATGCTCTCGTACTGGTGGCGGAGCGGACTCTGGGCCATGCCTCTATTGTAGGAGGGGGAAGCCTGGCCCGCTATTCCACCTTGAGGACGGTGTAGTGAATCACCCCGTTGGGAGCCTGGACGACGACCTTATCGCCGGCCTTACGGCCCAGGAGCGCCCTGCCAACGGGCGCCTCCATGGAGATGCGTCCTTGGGCGATAGAAGCCTCGACAGGGGCGACGATCCTGTAGGTCTCTGCCTCGCCGGAGCCATCGGCGATGGTGACGCAAGAGCCCAGAGAGACCGTCCCGAGATGGCCGTCCTGAGAAACGATGACCGCAATGCTGAGCTGGGATTCCAGGGTTCGGATACGGCCTTCGAGGAAGGCCTGGGCGTCCTTGGCGGCC
>JACQUM010000038.1 GCA_016210295.1 Chloroflexota bacterium
CCCCCAGCCCGCTCCCCACCCCCGCCACGGCTCCCAGAAGCCAGGGGTTCATCTTGTCGGCGATGGCGAAGACCAACGCTAGCCCAGGCGCGGGGATCAAGATAGTCGCGCTGCTGAACAAGCTGATGCCGAAGGCCCCCAGGTAGCCTACTTCCCCAAGCTGCTCCAGAAGGCCGCGGAAAGCGACGAGGGCGACGGTGATGAGGAGCGAACCGACGATGGGCGGCGCCGCCTGCCAGAGAGCTTGCCGCCACGTCCATGCCTTCTTTTCGGAGAGGGGGCCCGGCTGAGGCTTGCTCTTCATTCTCGACTCCTCGGGCTGCCACCTGACCCTCTAGCGCGATACTCTAACCGCAGCTTTCTCCAGGGCACGTGCCTGTCCCTCGCCTAGCAGCAGGCTGACGAAAAACTCCTTTCGACCATCCCCCTACCCCCTTCCTGGCCAGGAAGGGGGTAGGAAATGTATCTGGGGGACAGCCCCAACCCCCTGCCAATCCCGATTTCTCGGGACCGGACTCCCCCGTTTCAGCACCCTGCTCGTCCCCTTGTGCTCGGCTATCAGAGTCTACGGCCCCCACCGCCAGGCTGTCAAAAAGACGGCTCTCGTCGCGCACAAGGTGCGGAAGCGGCGCCGAGATCGCTAAGGGCAAGGGCATGCGGCGCGGCGTCCCGTCGCGCTTGACAGAAGGGACGGTGGCAGGCTACCATACCCTCGATGAATAGAGAGGCTGGCTCTATGCCATCGTCTTCCCTCGGATGCGCCCTAGCGGAGATGCAGGCGCCCACGGGAAAGCGGTCACCCAAGAGCTCGCGCGAGTCAAGGAGGAAGCGGACCGGACGCCTTTCCCTCAAGGGAGAGCGTAGTCCGGTCTTTTGGTTTCGAGGAGCGAAGAGAACGTGGATCGCTGGATAGGTGTTGTCCTAGCGGGAGGCAGGGGAACGAGAATGCGCTCTCTCATCCCCAAGCTCCTTCACTCCCTCGCGGGCCAGCCCCTGCTCCGCTATCCTCTGGCCGCCCTCCAGGGCGCCGGTGTCAAGAGACGGATCGTCGTTCGAGACCCTTCCCCTGCCTTGCCGGAGGCCTTGGGAGACCCCGACCTGGAGTACGTGGTCCAGGACGTCTTTCTAGGAACAGGCGGCGCTCTCCGCCACCTCCTTCCGACTTTTCAGGGCCAGGCGGACTCCCTGCTGGTGGTCAATGGCGATGTCCCCTTCGTCTCTCCCTCTAGCCTCCGGGCGCTGGTTGCTCACCATGGCCAATCCGGTGCAGCGCTGACCCTCCTGACGGCCCTCGCGCCGCCCCCTGGGGCATCCTCGGGCCTCGGACGCATCGCTCGAGACGCCTCGGGTCTCGTCTCGGCCATCGTCGAGGCACACGAGGACGACCGCCGCTCGGGAGAGGGCCCGGCGGAGTTCAACTGCGGCGCCTACTGTCTGGATGCTGTCTGGCTTTGGCCTGCTCTCGCGCGCCTCACTCCCCATGCCGGTGGCGAGCTGTATTTGACGGATCTGGTCTATCTCGCCTCCCAGGACAGCCGCCGCGTAGAGGCCGTCCCGACGCAGGACCGCTGGGAGTCCGTGGGGATCAACACGCGTGTAGACCTCGCTCTCGCCGAGCAGGAGATGCGCCGCCGCACCCTGGAGCGGCTCATGCTCGACGGCGTGACCATCACCGATCCCTCCACCACTTATATAGACGCCTCCGTGCGCATCGGAATAGACACCGTCATCTATCCGAGCACCCACGTGAGCGGCGCGTCGGAGATCGGTGCCGGCTGCCACATCGGCCCGGGAGCCATCGTGCGCGACTCCCGTATAGGAGACGGCTGCCACATCGTCGCCTCCCTCATCGAAGGGGCTTCGCTGGAGGAGGAGGTGGACGTGGGACCGTACAGTCACCTCCGGCCTGGGGCCTACCTCTGTCGCGGCGTCCACATCGGCAACTTCGCCGAGGTGAAGGCCAGCCGCCTGGGGCGCGAGGTGAAGATGGGCCATTTCAGCTACGTGGGCGACGCCGATATCGGCGATCGAGTGAATATCGGCGCGGGCGTCGTCACCTGCAACTTCGACGGCGTTCAGAAGCACCGCACCGTAGTCGAGGAGGACGCCTTCGTGGGGAGCGATACCATGCTGGTGGCCCCCGTGCGCGTCGGCGCGCGGTCCAAGACTGGCGCCGGCTCCGTCGTCACCAAGGACGTGCCGCCGGAGAGCGTCGCCGCCGGCATGCCCGCTCGGGTGAGCCCGCGGAGCCGCTCCCCCAAGTCGTAGAGAGTGCTGTCTATGGGTATCAGCACCCTTCTTCTCGCCTACATTCTAGGGCTGGGCATTCTGGTCTTCTTCGCCGCCGCCGAGCTGGCTTTCGCCCACGTCCGAACCGATCGCCTGGAGCGCCTGCTTCAGCAGGAAGTACCAGGCATCACTCGCGTGGATGCCCTCCTGAGTCAACCCCACCAACTCTCGGCGGCGTTCATCCTGGGTCGGAGCGGCGCCAGCGTCCTCATCGCCTCCTCCGCGATTCTCCTCTCCGTAAGCATCTTCTCCAGCTCCCGACTGTGGGCGGGGTTCCTCGTCGGCCCCTTTGCCGCCCTCCTGGGGATCCTCCTGGCCCTCTCCGTCAGCCATCTCATCGCCCGGCAGGAGCCGGAGCGCTTCGCCGCTCTCCTGGCCGGCCCCCTGGCTGCCTTCATGTGGTTCGCGCGTCCCTTGGCTCGTCTCCTCGCGCAGGCCAGCGAGACGAGCCTCCTCGCCTCCTGGGGGGAGCGTCTGGCCGCAGAGAAAGAGGCCCTCGCCTCTGAGGCGTCCCAGGCGGAGGCCGCCGCAACCGACTCGGAGGACCAGGAGCGTCGCATCCTTCGCACCCTCCTCGATTTCCAGCGCACCACCGTCCGCGAGATCATGGTCCCTCGCATGGACATCGTCGCCATCGAGGCCAGCGCATCGATTCGCGACGTCGAAGGCCTGATCTCCCAGAAGGGCTTCAGCCGCATCCCCATCTATGAGGGGGCTCTGGACAACGTCGTCGGCCTCGTTTATGCACGGGACCTCTGGAGCGCTCGCGCTCAGGATCGCACCGTGGAAGACCTGCGCGCTATCGCCCGCAAGCCCCTCTTCGTCCCAGAGACCAAGAGGCTCGACGAGCTTCTGCGGGACTTCCAGGCCCTCCGCGTCCACCTCGCCGTCATAATCGACGAATATGGGGCGGTGGCCGGCCTCGTCACCCTGGAAGACGTCGTGGAGGAGATCGTGGGCGAGATCGAGGACGAGTTTCACGCCACCGGGCCCCAGGTGGAGCGCACCGGCGACGAGGAGAGCGTCGTGGATGCCACCGTCTCCCTCGACGTCATCAACGACCTCTTCGGGACGCGCCTCGAGGGCGAGGGGTTCAACACCCTGGGCGGCCTCCTCTACCATCACCTGGGCAAGGTGCCCGTGCCCGGCGAGAGCATCGCCGTGGAGAACCTGGAGATCACCGTCCTCTCCACCATAGGACGGCGGGTCCGCAAAGCCAGGATCCGCCGCGTCGCGCCAGCCGAGGCGTCTTAGAGGACCTCCGCTCCGCCCTGGGGACACTCCCGCGCGCCTAGTCCATGTTCAGGCCGCCGTCCACGTTGATGTGCTGCCCCGTGATGAGAGCGGCGGCAGGCGTGCACAGCCAGGTGACGACTCCCGCTATATCCTCGTCGGAGGCATGGCGGCCCAGAGGTATCCGCGCCACCGCCGCCTGCCACGCCTCGCCCCGGCCGAGGTCGTCCATGCGCGACCTATCGGTGAGACCCGGGCACACTGCGTTCACCCTCACCTGATAAGGCGCCAGCTCATGGGCCAGCGCCTGGGTGAACCCGTGAATGGCGAAGTTGGCTGCATTATAGGCGGAGGCCCTCGCCGCTCCCCGCCTCCCAGCGACGGAGGAGAGGTTGACGATGCTGCCCCCCTGGTTCTGTCGTATCAAAACCTTTGCCACGGCCTTGGAGAAGAGATAGGAGCCCACGACCTTCACCTCCAGGACGCGTCGAAAGATAGCGTCGTTCATCTCCACGACGAGAACCCGGTCCGGGCCACGAGCGAAGGCCGCGTTGTTGACCAGGATGTCCACCCGGCCGAAGGTGTCGAGCGTCCCGTCCACCACCCGCTGGACCTGGGCGCTGTCCGTGACGTCACCTACCAGAGGAAGGCACCGGCGACCCGTGGCCCGCACCTGCTCCGCGGTGCTCTCGATGTCCCGCCACCCCCGGGCTTTCTCGTCCTCCGGGACCGTGGCCGGGCTCCTGCCGGTGCCGGTGACGACGACATCCGCTCCCTCGGTGGCCAGGGCAACCGCCGTCGCCCTTCCGATGCCTCGAAGACGTCCTGCGCCCGTGACGATGGCTACCTTCCCGTCCAGTTGGCCCATTGTCTCACCTCCATTGCTGGGTCGCGCGTCCTTCTCTTCCTCCCACCGGTTGGCACAAGCAGGGTCGCGCCCCTAGAGAACCCTGCCCAGATGGAGAGAGGCGACATCATTCTCGCAGAAGGAGAGCCAGTTTTGAAACGAGCTCTAGCAACCCGCTAGCAGGTTGCTGAAAAAGGGGAGTCCAGAGTCCCGACTCGCGGAACTCTGACGGGGGTCTAGGGGTGTCCCCCAAATATGATCTCGTCACCTTTCGTGGCCAGGAAGGGTGACAAGAGGATGGCCGATCAGATTGTTCCATCACCCTGCTAGACAGCGGGGGAAGACAAAAAAAGAGGGGAGCCTTCAGGCTCCCCTCTTTTTTTCCTCTCGGAAACTGAATCTACTTGGGCACCGCCGTGGGTGTCGGCGTAGGCGTGGGCGGCGGGACCACCTTGATGGGGAAGCTGGCGACGGTGGGCCCCGTGCCGCCGGTGGGGATCTTGCTGCCCGTGGCCTTCACGGTGTAGAGCCCATTCGCCACGCCCGTGGGCACCATCTTCGGCGCGGTCCTCACGGTGACCTCGAAGGCGCCGGAGGCGCTCGCCTCCACCACGGTGATGAGGTAGTTGTCCTTCCCGTCGATGGCCTTGAGGATCTCCAGGGCGACGAGGTCTTTCTCCGGGAAGCCGGAGCCCCGGATGACCACGGCGGTGGTGGCGCCGGCTATCACGTCCGCTGGCGCTATGCTGAGGTTGGCCTCAGGGTTCACGGCGTCCTTTCCTGCCTTCCCCGCCGCGCCCGCCGCGCCGGTCAGGCCTGGGAGGCCGGTGAAGCCTGGAGGCCCTTCGGGGCCTTGCGGACCAACCGCGCCCTGAGGCCCTTGTGGGCCTGGAGCGCCCCTCGCTCCTGCCGCGCCTGCGGGGCCCTCCGGGCCCTGGCATGCCGCGAAGAGCAAGAGGCCAACAAGCGCAAAGATGAAAAGAACCGGGGACCGGAGCATCCTATTGAGCAGCTTCTTCACCTCAGTTCCCCCTTTCAGGTGGTCTCGGTGGTTCCTCCGTCCGCTGGCACACCTGCCCTCACGGGCGACGAGGCGCTATCTAGATTGCGCCTATCATATGGTTCGTCCCCGAGGGATGTCAAGCGCTTTGAGATTCACTCTCCATGCCTCGGTATCCGATGCTTCGGTAGCATAGGGGCTCCATGTAGCGATGTCAAGTAGGGAAACGTTTTGTCTCGCCGCCTCTGGGAAGCATTGGGTATAATGAGGGCCTTGGAGAGGTGGCCGAGCGGTTGAAGGCGCCGCTCTCGAAAAGCGGTTCCGCGCAAGCGGACGTGGGTTCGAATCCCACCCTCTCCGGGGAGAGGTGCTGGAGTGGACGAACAGGCACGCCTGGAGAGCGTGTAGGGCCTTCACCGGCCCTCGCGGGTTCGAATCCCGCCCTCTCCGCTCCCCTTCTCCGATGTCCAGACGCCCGGGGCGGTCATCGAAAGCCCTCCTCTGCGCCTCTTTTACTTGACCCTCCGCCCTGGAATGATTAGCGTGGTGTGTTGACATGGACGCCACTTCCTATTGGGTCGCTCTTCACCGCGTCCCGGGCATGGGGCGGGTGCGTTTCGCCGCTCTAGAGAGCCACTTCGGCGACCTCGCCGCCGCTTGGGGAGCCCCTCTCTCCGAGCTCCTGGCCGCCGGGCTGGACAGACGAACGGCGGAGGCCATCGTCTCCTCGCGGTCCCAGACCTCGCCAGAGGAGGAGCAGGCGAAGCTCGATAGACTGAACGTGCGGGCCCTCACCTGGCACGACGCCGCCTACCCTGCCCGCCTGAAGGAGATCTACGACGTTCCCCCCGTGCTCTACGTCCGCGGAGACCTGCGGCCGGAGGACGACCTCTCCGTCACCGTAGTGGGGACCCGTCGCCCTACCAGCTACGGCCGCGAGGTGGCGGAAGAGTTCGCCGGGGATCTCACCCGGAACGGCGTCACCGTGGTCAGCGGCCTCGCCAAGGGGATCGACGGCGTGGCCCACCGCGCCGCCCTGGCAGCGGGAGGCAGGACCATCGCCGTTTTCGGCTGCGGCCTGGACGTGTTCTACCCCGCCGAGAACGCCTCCCTGGCTCGGGAGGTCGCAGAACACGGGGCGCTGGTGAGCGACTATCCCCTCGGCACTCGTCCTCGCGCCGAGTTCTTTCCACGCCGGAACCGGATCCTCAGCGGCCTCTCCCTGGGCACGCTGGTGATCGAGGCGGACGAGAAAAGCGGGGCCCTCATCACCGCCCGGTTGGCGCTAGAGCAGGACCGCGAGGTCTTCGCCGTGCCGGGCAGCCTCTTGTCCCCGCCAAGCCGGGGGGCCAACCGTCTCATCCAGCGGGGAGAGGCAAAGCTCGTCACCAGAGTCCAGGATATCTTGGAGGAGCTGAACGTCACCGCTGTGGCAAGACAACTGGAGATGCCCGAGGTGGCCCATGGCCTGACCTCGGACCAGGCCACCCTCCTGCGCCTGCTGACAAGGCAGCCCACCCACATAGACGAGCTTTATCGCCAAGCGGGGATGCCCATGCCGCAGGTCACAAGCGCCCTCTCCCTCTTGGAGTTGAGCGGGTTCATCCGGCAGGTCGGCGGCATGCACTATGTTGTTACGCGGGAGGCCCAGGAGGCCTACAAGGTGGAAGCGTAGCGATGGCGCAGAAGAAAACGACGAAGACGAGCCTGGTGGTCGTGGAGTCGCCGGCCAAGGCCAGGACCCTGAGCCGCATCCTCGGCAAGGGTTACGTGGTCATGGCCTCCATGGGCCACGTGCGCGACCTCCCGTCGAACGAGCTCGCCGTGAAGGTCGACGACGGGTTCACGCCTTCTTACCGGGTCCTGGACGCGAAGAGGAAGGTCGTCGCGGAGCTGCGAAAGGCAGCCGGCGACGCCTCTCTCATCTATCTTGCCACCGACCCGGACCGCGAGGGGGAGGCCATCTCCTGGCACATCACTCAGGCTGCGAAGATAGACCCTTCCGCCGCCCGACGCGTCGTGTTCCACGTGATCACCGAGCAGGCTATCGCCCAAGCCTTTCGGGAGCCCCGCGCCATCGACATGAAGCTCGTCCAGTCCCAGCAGGCGCGGCGCATCCTCGACCGCCTCGTCGGCTATCTCCTCAGTCCCCTTCTCTGGAAGAAGGTCCGTCGCGGCCTCTCCGCCGGGCGCGTCCAGTCCGCCGCCCTGCGGCTCGTCGTCGACCGGGAGCGGGAGGTCGCGGCCTTCGTCCCCCAGGAGTACTGGACCATCGACGCCGACCTGGCTCCCACGGAAAGAGATGGAAGGGACAACCCCTTCTCCGCCCGATTCCAGGGCCACCACGGCGCTCGGAAGAAGGCGGAGATCAAGGACCGCGACCACGCCGAGAGCCTTGTGGCCGACCTCAAGCCCGCCGCCTACATCGTCCAGGAGGTGAAGGAGCGCGAGAGCCCCCGGCGCCCCGCGCCACCCTTCATCACCTCCACCCTCCAGCAGGAGGCCTGGCGCAAGCTCCGCTTCAGCGCCAAGAGAACCATGGCTCTGGCCCAGCAGCTTTACGAGGGAATCTCGCTGGGCGGAGAGGGACCCGTGGGGCTCATCACCTATATGCGGACCGATTCCACTCATATGGCCCACGAGGCAGTCATGGAGATCCGCCACTTCGTCTCCGAGCGCTATGGGCCTGAGTATGTGCCTAACGCACCGCGCGCCTACACGAGGAAGGTGAAGGGCGCTCAAGAAGCCCACGAGGCCATCCGGCCCACCTCCATCCGCCGCGAGCCGGAGACTCTGAAGGCTCGCATCGGCGCCGACCAGCTCGCCCTCTACCAGCTTGTCTGGCAACGGGCCCTCGCCTGCCAGATGGCCGACGCCCGTTTCGACCAGACGACCATCGACATCCTGGCGGAGCGCACCCCCTCCCGTGAGCGCTACGATCTCCGTGCCACCGGCTCCGTTCTTCGTTTCCCAGGCTACCTCACCATCTATCAGGAGGGCCAAGACGACCCAGCGGCGGAGGAGACGGAGGCCCGCCTCCCCCACCTGGAGAAGGAGCAATCGTTGGAACTCCTGGGGCTGCGCCCGCTCCAGCACTTCACCCAGCCGCCGCCCCGCTATACGGAAGCCTCCCTCGTGAAAGCCATGGAGGAGCGAGGCATCGGTCGGCCAAGCACCTACGCCCCCATCCTCTCCACCCTCCAGGATCGGTCGTACATTCTGAGAGAGCAGGGCCGCCTCCGCCCCTCCAGGCTGGGCATGGCCGTGACCGACCTCCTGAAAGCGCACTTCTCCGAGATCGTGGACCTCGACTTCACATCCACCATGGAGGAGGAGATGGACGAGATCGCCCGGGGAGAGCGAGAGTGGGTGCCCGTCCTTCAAGATTTCTACACGCCCTTCGCCCGCGACCTCAAGAGGGCGGAGACCGAGATGCCCCGGGTCCGCGACATCGACGAGCCCACGGACGAGGTCTGCCCGACCTGCGGACGCCCCATGGTGATCAAGACAGGCCGCTTCGGGCGCTTCCTCTCCTGCTCGGGTTTCCCTGAGTGCCGCACCAGCAAACCCCTGGTCCAGAAGACGGGGGCGCTGTGTCCTCGGTGCGGTGGCGACCTCGTTCCCCGGCGCTCCCGCAAAGGGGGCCGGACTTTCTACGGCTGCTCCAACTACCCCACGTGCAACTTCCTCGTCAACGAGCGGCCTCTCCCCCAGCCCTGCCCCACCTGCGGCAGCCTCCTCGTCGCCCGGGGCCGCGACCGCGCCAAGTGCACAGCCTGCGATTTCATCGGCCCCCGCGCCGAGGCCGAAGAGCGAGAAGCGGCGGAGGTGAGCGTCTAAGAGAGTATCCCCGCCGGCTTCCTGGCGAAGAAGGGCCTGGTATATGATTCCCACCGATCCCTGGTCGCCTCTCCTCAATCGCTTTCTCAGGAATCTTCGCGGGGCGAAGAGTGCCTCGCTCTACACCGTTCGCAACTATAGGAGCGACCTGGGCACCTTCCTCGCTTTCCTGAAAGGGCGAGACCTCTCCCATCCCATCCAGGTCACCCCCCGGACGGTGGAGGCATACCTCTACCTTCTGGCGGAAAGAAAGTTCGCCCGACGCAGCGTCGCCCGGAAGATGTCCGCCCTCCGCTCCTTCTGGCGCTTCCTGGCCCGCCAGGGAGTGATCGCCAACGCGGACGCTGTGACGCGGGTCCCCTCGCCGAAGCTGGGGCGTCCGCTTCCCAGCTTCCTCTCTGAGGCGGAGGCCCGGCGTCTGGTGGAGGCGCCCGTCGCGTGGCTGGAATCCGATGCGAGCGCCGTCACTCCTCGGCGTCGGGCGCTCGCGCTGCGCGATCGGGCCATCCTGGAGCTCCTGTACGCCAGCGGCCTTCGCGTCTCCGAAGCCGCTTCCCTGGACCTCCGTCAACTCGACATGCCTCGCCAATCCCTGCGCGTCTGGGGCAAGGGCGGCAAGCAGCGCGAGGGCCTCTTCGGAGAGCCGTGCCGAGACGCTCTGGAGCAGTACCTTCGGGAGAGCCGTCCTAAGTTGATGGGCTCCAGCATGAACGATGTCTTGTTCCTCAACCATCGCGGCGCCCGGCTGACTCCCCGCAGCATCCAGGGGGTCGTCTCCTCCTGGGCCCGGCGGACCGGCATCTCCGTCTCCACCCACCCCCACACCATGCGCCACAGCTTCGCCACGCACCTCCTCGATGGCGGCGCCGACCTCCGGGAGGTCCAGGAGCTTCTGGGGCACGTCAGCGTCCAGACCACGGAGATCTACACGCACGTCACCCTCGCTCAGGCTAAGGCCGTCTATGGGCGCGCCCACCCCGGCATGCGCCGCGGGATCACCAAAGAGGACGCGAGGTGATGAACGGGGCGGTCCAGACCGAAAACCTGGTCAAGTTCTACGGGCGCCATCAGGCCCTCGACGGTGTCAGTCTGGCCGTCGCGGAGGGCGAGGTGTTCGGCTATCTCGGACCCAACGGGGCCGGCAAGACGACGACCATCCGTGTCCTTCTCGACTTCATCCGGCCCACCGGCGGCACGGCCTTGGTCTTTGGACTGGACGCTCGCCGTTCCAGTCGTGAGATCCGGCGGCGCGTCGGCTACCTCCCGGGGGACCTCGTCCTCTATGAAAACCTCACCGGTCAGGAGCTGCTCACCTACGCGGCCAATCTGCGCGGAGGGGTGGACTGGCGGTTCGCGCAGCGCCTGGCCGAACGCCTGGAGTGCGACCTCTCCAAGCGGATACACTCCCTTTCGCACGGCAACAAGCAGAAGGTGGGCCTTCTCCTGGCCTTCATGAGCCGGCCCGAGCTCGTCATCTTGGACGAGCCGACCACGGGGCTCGATCCACTGGGGCAGCACGAGTTCTACCGCCTCGTCCAGGAGGTCAAGGCAGAGGGGCGCACCGTCTTCCTCTCTTCCCACAACCTGCCCGAGGTGGAGAGGGTCTGTGACCGCGTGGCCATCGTCCGGGAGGGGAAGCTGGTAGCGGTGGAGAGTGTAACAACTCTGAAGGCACACCTCCTGCGCCGCCTGGAGCTCCAGTTCGCCGCACCGGTGCCTCCAGATGTCTTCTCGGGCGTGGCGGGCGTTCGCGACGTGACGGTGGAGAACAGCAGGCTTCGTTGCACCGTCATGGGCTCCCTGGATTCCCTGATCAAGACCGCCGCCCGGTTCGAGGTCGTGAACGTGATCAGCCAGGAACCCACGCTGGAGGAGGTCTTCCTGTCCTACTACGGCGGAGGCAGGGGAGATGCTTCGTAACGTCTTCTGGAAGAGCCTGCGCGACCAGCGGCGTGCCCTGGCGTGGTGGGGAATAGGCCTCGTGCTTCTTGCCGTCACGACTTTGCTTTTCTACCCCGCCATCCGCGACTCTCAGGAGCTGATCCAGCAGGCCATGCAGGCGTTTCCCAAGGAGCTCCTGGCCATCTTCGCCGGCGAGGTAACCGACATCGCCTCTCCGGTGGGCTTCCTCAATACTCAACTCTTCTTCTTTATGGCTCCCCTGCTGTTCCTGGCCTTCGCCATCGCGTTTGGGAGCGGCGCCATCGCCGGAGAGGAGGAGCGGGGCACCCTGGACCTGCTCCTCGCCAACCCGGTGGCCCGCCGGCGGGTTGTGGTGGAGAAGTTTGCCGCCATGGTCGTCGCCACCATTGCCCTGGCCACGACCTTCTGGGCGGGCCTGACGGTGGGGAGCAAGGCCGTCGGGATGGAGATAAACGTCGTGCGACTGGCAGAGATGACGGTGAGCCTGGCTCTCCTGGGCCTCGTCTTTGGCTCTCTGGCCTTGGCTTTCGGCGCCGCCCGGGGCAACTCGGGGTTGAGCATCGGAGTGGCCAGCGCCTTGGGAGTAGCCTTCTATTTCGCCAACGCCCTTGCGCCTGCCGTGGAGGCCCTGGAGCCGCTCAGGAATTTTTCGCCCTTCTACTACTACATCGGCGCCGACCCGCTGACGAACGGGCTGAACCTCGCCCACGCAGGCGTCCTGGCGGGGCTGTCGGTGCTCCTACTGATTGTGGCTCTTGTGACCTTCGAGAGGCGTGACCTGCGCGTATAACGAGCGTGGCTGTGTGCACCTCCACTCCTCCTCTTCTCGCCCCCTTCCGCCCTGAGCCTGTCAAAAGAGAGTGCAGGGGCATTGCCCCTGCCGGGGGCCTGGGGGTGTCCCCTAGCTTCTTAGTTTCTTCCCCCTCTCCATTTCCAAGGGAGAGGGGGACAGGGGTTGAGAGTTCCAGAATCCACTCTAGAGGCGATGTGGAGCGCGAACAGGTCGCTGCCCTAGCGCCTTCCGTATCCAGGCTGCTACAATAGCCAGGGCTCTCTCTGGACGCATCATGAAGCTTCTTCTTCTCAACGGTCCCAACCTCAACCGCCTCGGCCAGCGCGACCCCGCCCAATACGGGCGGCAGACCCTGGCGGAGATAGTCTCCCTCGTGGAGCGACGCGCGCGCGAGCTCGGTGTGGAGATCGTCGCCGCCCAGGCCAACGGGGAAGGCCAGCTCGTCGACCTCGTGCAGAAGCACGCCTCGGACGTCCAGGGGATCATCGTCAACCCCGGCGCCCTGACCCACTACGGCTACAGCCTCCGCGACGCCCTAGCCGACACGGGTCTCCCCGTCGTGGAGGTCCACCTCTCCAACGTCTACGCCCGGGAGGAGTGGCGACAGAGGAGCGTCATCGCTCCCATCGCCCGGGGCAAGATCAGCGGCCTCGGCTGGCGGGGCTACCTCTTCGCCCTGGAATACCTGGTCAACGACCTCCACCCCGTCGAGGGAAACCGCCCGTGACCACCCGCCTGGAGCGTCTCAGCGCCCGCGTGGCCGATGCCGGCCTGGACGCCCTCATCGTCTCCCAGCCGGAGAACCGGCGGTACCTCAGCGGCTTCACCGGCTCCTCGGGCTGGCTCCTCATCTCCCCCGACAAGGCCCTCCTGGCGACCGATTCTCGGTACACGGAGCAGGCGGGGCATCAGGCGCCCGCCTTTCAGGTGGTCCAGGTCAGCGGCGATCTGGCTCGATGGCTGCCGGACCTCGTCGCCCAACTCAAGCCTGCCACCCGCATCGGCTTCGAGGCCGCCGACCTACCCCACGCCTCCTACAAGCACTGGACCGAGTCCCTCAGCTCCAAGAGCGCTGGAGTCCAGCTTCTCCCCACCGAGGACCTCGTCGAGCCCCTGCGCATGGTCAAGGAGCCCGAAGAGCGCGAGGCTATCCTGCAGGCCGTCCGCCGGGCCGATGCCGCCATGGACGCCATCGTTCCGACCATCGAGCCCGGGATGACAGAGCGGCAGGTAGCCTGGCGGCTGGAGGAGCACATGCGCGAGCACGGCGCCGAGGCCGTCTCTTTCGAGACCATCGTCGCCGCCGGTCCCAACGGCGCCATGGCCCACCACCGCCCCGACGATACCCTCCTTCAGGAAGGTCAGCCCATCGTCATCGATATGGGGGCCCGGGTGGACGGCTACTGCTCCGATCTCACCCGGACCGTCCTCCTGGGCAGGCCCGACGACACGTTCAAACGCATCTACGACACCGTTCTCAGCGCCCAGCTCACCGCCATCGCCACCCTGCGCTCCGGCATGACCGGCGACCAGGGGGACGCCCTCGCCCGCTCCCTCATCGAGAAGGCTAGCTACGGCGATAAGTTCGGGCACAGCCTCGGCCACGGCGTCGGTCTCGCCATCCACGAGCCGCCTCGCCTCGGCAAAGGTTCCCCTCACCCTCTCCAGGACGACATGGTCTTCACCGTGGAGCCCGGTATCTACATCACGGGCTGGGGCGGCGTCCGCATCGAAGACGTGGTCGAGCTGGCCAAAGGCTCCGCTGTCGTCCTCAGCACGGCGCGGAAGCGAGACACCGTGAGGAGTTCCCTATGATCGAGACTGGCGATCTCAAAAGGGGCGTGACCATCGAGGTGGACGGCACTCTTTATCAGGTGCTGGACTTCCAGCACATCAAGCTGGGCAGGGGCTCTGCCCAAGTCCGAATGAAGCTTCGCGACGTCAAGGGTGGCCATACCATCGAGCGGGCCTTCCAGGCGGGGACCCGGTTCCCTCGCGTCACCCTGGAGAAGCGCACCGTCCAGTACCTGTACAGCGAAGGCTCTCTCTACTACTTCATGGACACCGCCAGCTTCGAGCAGTTCCCCGTCCAAGAGGGCCAGCTAGGCGACGCCCCCCAGTACCTCACCGACGGGCTGGAGGTGAGCCTGGTCTTCTACGAAGGCGACCCCATCGGCGTGGAGCTCCCGAACAGCGTCGTCCTCACCGTGACCGAGACGGCTCCCGGCTTCCGCGGCGACACCGCCGTCAGCGGCACGAAACCCGCCACGACGAACACCGGCCATGCCGTCCAAGTACCTCTCTTCGTCGGGGTCGGTCAGAAGGTCCAGGTGGACACCCGCACGGGACAGTACATCGGCCGCGCCTAACGCTTCGGTTAGCACCTTCGGGGCCTCCGGCAAGGCGCCTTCACCCCAGAGACTCCTCTTCGCCCTGCAGCGTTCAGGGCTTTTTCAGCTGTTCAGACATCGTGTTCAGGCTTCGTTCAACTGGGCCGTTCACACTACCTTTTAGGACTAAACCACCAGATGGGAGGGAACGATGGGCGACTTTTTCCGGGCGGCCAGACCTTTCGTTCATCGGGGCCTTCTGGCTCTCGTAGCGCTGGTCCTCGGTGCCCTGGCATTCGGTGTTGCTTGCGCCACGGCGGCACCCCAAGGGTCGGCAACGCCGACCGCTGTGCCCGTGGACCTGGCCTTCCTGCCCATGCCCCAGGTGCCGCCGCCCCTCGCCCGAACAACCCCAGCGAGTGTGAAGATCAACCTAGAGGCCCGCGAGATAGATGCCCGTCTTGACGAAGGCGTCGGCTTCACCTACTGGACCTTCAATGGAACGGTGCCTGGCGAGTTCCTCCGCGTGCGAGAGGGCGACACCGTCGAGCTGACGCTCAAGAACGCCGCCAGCAGCAAGTCCACCCACAGCATCGATCTCCACGCGGTCAACGGGCCAGGGGGCGGCGCCGCGGCGACGTCGGTGGACCCAGGGAAGGAGAGGACCTTCACCTTCAAGGCCCTCAACCCTGGCCTCTACGTCTACCACTGTGCCACGCCCATCATTCCCCACCACATCATGCAAGGGATGTACGGCCTCATCCTCGTCGAGCCAAAGGAGGGCCTGGCCCCCATGGACCGCGAGTTCTACGTGATGCAGGGGGATATCTATACCAAGGGGAATCGTGGCGACAAAGGGATGCAGAGCTTCGACTTGCAGGAACTTCTCAGCGAGGACCCCGATTACGTGGTGTTCAATGGCGCCGTGGGCTCAATAGTGGGCGACCGTGCCCTCAAAGCAAAGGTGGGTGAGACCGTCCGCATCTTCTTCGGGGTCGGCGGGCCGAACCTGCCCTCCAGCTTCCATGTCATCGGGGAGATATTCGACACGGTCTATCCCGAGGCAGCCTTGGCCGATCCTCTAGAGGATGTCCAGACGACTCTGGTGCCAACGGGGGGTGCCACCATGGTGGAGTTCAAGCTCGAGGTCCCCGGCCGCTACATCCTGGTGGACCACAGCCTGGGCCGTCTCTTGAAGGGCGCGGCAGGCTTCCTGGAGGTGGAAGGGCCGGAGGCGCCGGAGATCTTCCAGGGTGGAAGCGGCGGCTCGGGCAGCCACTAGCGCTCGGCTTCGCTGATGCGCCGCGAGGGCCCGGAGACGTCCTCGGCCCTCGCGGCGGACGGCCTAGGATAGGGGCCTCAATGCTTCAGAGGGGCGCGGCGACGAGAAAGACGAGAGCCATGAGGATCTCGTAGGGAATGAACCCCACCACCGCCACGCCGACAGCCCGCCACGTGGAGGAGTAGTCCAGGGCCTGGCGTATAGCGACCACCATGGCCATGAGCTGCCATATGGAGGCAGCGGCGAAGAGCAAGGGACCGATGGCGGGCACGATCCCTACGACCTTCAGGACGCCCGGCGACTGAGCGAAGCCCAGGGTGCGGGCCAGCTCCCCCCAGTCCGCGTGGGTGTCCGGCGTCTTGAAGAGCGTGGTACCGACAAAATACGTGATGAGGGCCCACAGCGCCCACCCGACGAGGCCGAACGCGACGCCAAAAGCGATCCAAGCAAACCCGGTGGCAGCCCCTCTGGTTCCCACGCTTCCTACCCCAGCCGCGATGGCGGAGAGGATCACTACCATCAGGGCCTGAAGGGTGGCCGACTTGTCTGCCTCCACCTCCTCGTAGGTCTCCACCCGGAGCAACGCTGCGTTGACCATTCGCTGGATCATTCTTCTCTTTCCTTTGTCTAGCGCGCCGGCCCTCGGCGCTCGCCTTCACGGACCGCCGGCTCCTCTGTCTTCAGTCTCCCATAGAGATAGTCCGTCTTGGCAGCCATGATGAAATCGTTGCGGTGAAGGTCGTGGATCTTATGGGTCCACCAGGTGACGGTCACCCTGCCCCACTCGGTGACCAGCCGGGGGTGGTGACCCTCCTCATCCGCCGCCTTCCCCACGGCCTCGGTGAAGGCCAGTGCCTGTTGGAAGTCTGGAAAGCGGAAGGCCCGCTCCAGCTTCCTGACTCCGCTCTCCTCCAGCAACCTCCACTCGACCACTTGGGGGTGAAGCTGGACGATCTCCTCCTCCGTGACGTGGGGAGAATCGGCGCGGCAGGCCACACACTTCTCCTGCGTCAGTACTGCCATGAGTTCCTCCTTCGTCCGGCCGCTGACTAGGTGTCCGATGATGGGGTCTCCTCTCATCTTTCCCCTCGCCTCAGCGGGAAAAACGGTGGAGCAGAACCTTCGTCAGTATATCTCAGGCCATTACCCTCGTTCGGTCTTCGTCTCAACGTGATTGTCACGAGCGATCATGACCCTAGCCCTGGTGACACCGCGGCTGTCCCTTTACAATGGAACGAACGTCGTGCTTCCCCTCAATGATGGTGATCAAAGGCGACTTTCACATTCATACCTGCTACTCTCCCGACTCCTTCTTGCGTCTGGAGACTCTCGTCGAGGCCTGCCGTCGGGCGGGTCTTGGCGTCGTCGCCATCACCGACCACAACACCATTCACGGGGCCCTCGCTCTCCGCGACATGGCCCCGCCTTTTCAGGTCGTCGTCGGTGAGGAGGTCAGCACCAGGGACGGCGAGCTCATGGGCCTCTTCCTCGGAGAGGCCGTGCCCCGGGGCCTCTCCGCCGTGGAGACGGCCCAGCGCATCCGCGATCAGGGTGGGCTGGTCCAGGTCCCTCACCCCTTCGACCGCTTTCGCAACAAGCACATCAGATACGAAGCCCTCCTGGAGGTCCTTCCCCTGGTCCACATCGTCGAGGCCTTCAACGCCCGTACCACCCTCAAGAGCGATGTCATGCGGGGCGTCCGGTTCATCAAGGAGCACGAGAAGGTGTATGGGGTCCTTCCCACCGGGGTCACCGACTCCCACACCCGCTACGAGATAGGAAACGCCTGGGTTGAGATGCCCGAGTTCAAAGGCCGCGACGACTTTCTGGACGCCCTTCGGCACGGCAAGATCGTGGGCCGCCAGACGACGCCTCTCATCCACATCGTCACCCGCTTCACCAAGCTGACCAAGCGCTGGCTTCAGCCCACGCCCGGCTAGAAGCGGCGACACATCGGAATACAGGGAGGGCATGTGCCTCGCGAGCGATGGGCTTCCTCAACCGGGTTCATCCTCGCCACCATCGGCTCCGCCGTCGGCATCGGCAATATATGGCGTTTCCCGTACCTGGTCGGACAGAACGGTGGAGGCACCTTCCTCCTGGCATACCTGCTGGTGGTCGCTGTTCTCGCCGTCCCCCTCCTCATCCTGGAGTTCGCTATCGGCCGCCGTTACGGCACCAGCGTCGTTGCCGTCTTCGCTCGCATCGGTCGGCGTTACCGGTGGGTTGGCGTAGCCATTATCTTGCTGGTCGGGGGAATCCTCAGCTACTATCTCGTCATTGTCGGCTGGGGGATAGGTTTCTTCGTCCGTAGCCTCCTGGGGGCTCCTCTGGACTTCCCCGGCTTCGTTCGGGGCTGGGAGCCCGTCGTCTCCTTCGGGGTGGCGTTGGCTCTGGTTGCGGGCACCGTCGCCCTGGGCATCAATCGCGGAATCGAACTCGCCAACCTTCTGCTCATGCCTCTCCTGGTCCTCCTCGTGCTCGTCTTAGCGGTGTACGGTCTGACTCTCAGCGGGCGAGACGCGGGGCTGGAGTTCTACCTCAAGCCGGACTTCGCCCTCCTGACGAGCCCTGCCACCTGGCGGGACGCTCTGGGCCAGGCGTTCTTCTCCGTGGGCGTCGGCATGGGTGTTATGCTCACCTACGGAAGCTATCTCGCCCGCGACACCGATCTCCACACCTCCGCCCTCTGGGTGGTCTTTGCGGATACGGGTATCGCGCTCCTTGTGGGGCTCATGATCTTCCCCATGGTCTTCACCTTCGGTCTCGCGCCCGCCTCCGGGCCGGAGCTCGCCTTCCAGACCCTTCCCACCGCGTTTGGTCTCCTTCCTTTTCCCCAAATGTGGGGTGCTCTCTTCTTCCTTCTCTTCGTTCTCGCGGGTTTCGCCTCCGCCATCTCCATGCTAGAGACCGTTGCCGCGCCCTTGATGGACGGCCTCCGGTGGAAGCGGTGGCTCGCCGTGCTGGTCGTCGCCGTCGTGGTCTTCGTCGTCGGACTCCCCTCTGCCCTCAGCTACAGCCCTCTGGACCTCAGGCTGGGAGGGGACCGGCTCCTCGACGTTATGGACGACGTTTTGGGCAACCTCGGTATCACCGTCTCAGCCCTGGTGGGCGTGCTGATCATGGCCTGGGCCGCCAGCAGGAGAGAGACCGTGCAAGAGATCGACACCGCGGCCCGCTGGCGCGTGGGGCGGCTGGTCCTCTCTCTGAGCCGCTCCTTCGTCCCCGCGGCGCTCGTGATCAGCCTCGTCGCCACTTTTCTCGCCCAGCTCTCGTGAGGTCAGCATCCGCGTCTTGCGTGAGTCGAGGAGAAGCATGCGGGTTGTGATCGCCCCTCAAGCCTTCAAGGGAAGCCTCTCCGCCCGAGAGGCCTGCCGCGCCATGAAAGAGGGCTTGCATCGCGCCCTGCCCGAAGCAGAAGGCGTACTGGTTCCCATGGCCGACGGGGGCGACGGGACTCTGGAAGCATTGGTGGAGATCTCGGGAGGCCGCTACATCACGACCCTGGTCACGGGGCCTCAGGGAGACGCCGTGGAGGCGACGTGGGGCCTCATCGAGAGCGACGCCACGGCGGTCATCGAGATGGCGCGGGCCTCGGGGCTGGTGCTCCTCGCCGGGAGGCCTCTCGATCCGCGCACCGCCACCTCTCGGGGAACAGGGGAGCTCATCCTGGCCGCCCTCGACCGTGGAGCGCGCCACATCATCCTGGGCGTGGGCGGCTCCGCCACCAACGACGGCGGAGCCGGGCTGGCCCGGGCCCTCGGCGCGCGCTTCCTGGACCGCGAGGGGTGCGAGCTTCCACCGGGCGGCGCGGCCCTTGCCCGCCTGGAACGGATCGACGTGAGTGGGCTGGACGCTCGCCTCGCCGAATGCTCCATCCTGGTCGCCTGCGACGTCACCAACCCGCTCACGGGGCCGAGGGGCGCGTCCGCGGTCTACGGTCCCCAGAAAGGTGCCACGCCAGCAATGGTCCGGGAGCTGGACGCCGCCCTGGCCCGCTACGCCCAGGTGATCAAGGAGCAGCTCGGCAAGGACCTGGCCGACATTCCCGGCGCCGGAGCGGCGGGCGGCCTCCCCGTGGCCCTGCTCGTCTTCTGCCGGGCGGAGCTGAGGCCGGGGGTGGACGTCGTCGCCGAGGCGGTGGGGCTGGAGGAGAAGCTGAAGGGGGCCGACCTCGTCATCACTGGGGAGGGACGGCTGGACGGCTCGGCCCTCTACAACAAGGCGCCCATCGGGGTCGCCAGGCGGGCCAAGCGGCTCGGCATCCCGGCGATCGCCGTGGTCGGCTCCCTGGGGGACGGCTACGAGGCTGCGCTCGCGGAGGGCATCGTCGCCGTGGAAACCCTGGTCTCCGGCGACGTCTCCCTAGAGGAGGCCCAGCGTGACGCTTTCAGGCTCCTATCTGAGGCGACGGAGCGGGCAGTAAGAAAGCGGAGCCTCCCCTGAGCTTGCAGGTCTGACGGGCTAACCAAGCACCGGCACCAGCCCCGCCTTCCCGCCAGGGGTGGCGAAGCCGCTGAGATAGAGGCTCGGCGTCCCCTCCGGGGCGCCGTCCACCGGCCACTGAAGGCCGGTGATCCCCGTGTCCAGCCGCTCGTAGGAGAGCCCTGCGTAGAGGGGCACCCGGCGGCTGATCTCCTCGAAGACGCGGGCGGCGTCGGCGTAGTCGAAGCCCTTGTCGCCCAGGGCCCGGGCCAGGGCGCAGACGCCCTGCCAGACGGGACGGGCCTCGCCCGGCGGGGGCAGGAACGGGCGGATGCGCTGGACGCGCCGCTCCGCATTGGTGTAGGTGCCCTCCCGCTCCATGACCGCCGCCGCGGGGAGCAGGACGTGGGCTCGCTGCGCCAACTCCTCGGGAACGACCATTCCCTGGACCAGCAGGAACTCCACGTTGTCCAGGGCCTCCAGGAGAGAGGCGTTGTCTCCCTCCGGTAAGTCGCCGACCCAGTAGAGGGCCGTTACGTGGCCGTACCTGATCTCCTGGACAATGCCTCCCAGGTCCAGGCCCGGTCCATCGGGCAACGGGGCCTCCCACGCCGTGCTGAAGTGCTCCCTGATCTCGGCGTCCCCGACGGGCCGGTAGCCGGGCAACATGTTGGGCAGGCAGCCCATGTCGTGGACGCCCTGGGTGTTGCCCTGGGGCCGGAAGACGCTGATGCCCGAGGCAGAGGCGCCGACGTTTCCTGTCACCAGGGCGATGTCGGCAAGAACGCTGGCTATGCCCTGCCCGTCCGACTCGGCAGCGGAGTAGACCAGGGAGAGGGGCTTGACCCGCGCTGCGACGCGAGCCGCCTCCCGGATGTCCCGCTCCTCCACGCCGCTTCTTTGAGCAACCTGCGCCACGTCCACCCGGGCCAGGGACTGCGTCAGGGCCTCCAGGCCCTCGGTGCGCTGGCCCAGGAAAGCCTGGTTCGCCAGCCCTTCGTCCAGGATGACCTTGAGGACGGCGGCCAGGACCTCTCGCTCCGTGCCGGGGGCGTGACGGAGAACAAGACTGGCGGAGCGCTGGAGCTCGGGGTATTGGGTGTTCGAGGGGACGAGGAGGACGAGCTGCGCATCCAGGTAGTTGACCGCCTTGTGCGCCTGGAAGGCGGCCACGGGGTGGCTCTTCTCAATGTCGGCGCCGACCACCAGGAGGGCCCTGGCCTTGGCGATGTCCCGAATTGGGAGCGTGGAGGCGCCGGAGCCGAGGGCCTGGGTGAGCTCGACGATGGAGGATGCTCCCCGACGGGCGGTGGTGTCGATGTTGGGAGAACCCATGACCGCCCGGGCGAACCGCTGAAGAAGGTAGGCGTCCTCGTTGGCGACCTGGCCGGAGACCACCAGGGCGAAGGAGTCGCCCTTGCGCTGGTGGAGAGCAGCGGCGGATGTCTCCACCGCCTCCTCCCACGAGACGGACTCGAGCTTGCCGCCGCGCCGGACGCGCGGCTGGAGCAGGCGGTCCTCGCGCCGGGCTTGGTCGGCGAGTTGGAACTTCCCCTTGATGCAGGCCAGGCCACCGTTGGCGCCACCGTCCAGATCGGGGATGACGCGGAGGAGCTTGTCCCCCTTCATCTCGGCGATGACCTGGCAGCCGACCTCGCAGTGAGGACAGACGGTGGTGACGGTGTGGTCGGGCAGGCCGGCCCACTTGTTCTCCTTTTCGGTCAAGGCGCCGACGGGGCAGGCGTCCACGCAGGCGCCGCAGAAGATGCAGCCGGAGAGGGGATCGGAGAGGGGCACGTCGTTGGGCGTGCCGGGGAGGATGCGGTCGCCCCGGGAAACCATGCTGACGGCGGAGGCGCCGACCACCTCGTCGCAGATGCGTACGCAGCGGGCGCAGGCGATGCACAGGTTGTAGTCGCGGTCGATGTAGGGGTCCTCGGTGCGGACGGGGAGGGTGCGGTAGGTGTACTCAAGGGGCATCTCAGTGACGCCCGTGATCTCCACGGTGGCCTGGAGCTCGCAGCGCTGGTTCTGGGGGCAGACGACGCACCGGTCGGTGACGGAGACATTCCGCAGGCAGATGTCGTTGGGGCCGCAGTGGACGATGCGGTCGCAGGTAAGGCAGCCGTGGGGGTGCTCGCTGACCAGCAGAGTCAGGACGCTCTGGCGGAGCTGGAGCACCTCGGGAGTATTGGTGCGGTAGGCGGCGTCGGGGGCGGCGGGGGTGACGCAGGCGGCGGCGAATCCTGGCCTCCCCTCCTGCTGGACGACGCACATGCGACAGGCGCCATAGGCCTTGAGGCGAGGGTCATAGCAGAGGGTGGGGATATGGATGCCAGCGGCGTTGGCCGCCTCCAGGATGGTGGCGCCCCGCGGCGCCGTCACGGTCCGGCCGTCGAGCTTCAGGGTGACGGTGTTGGCAGGCGCCTGTGTCACTGGGTACTCCTCTGGGATTGACCAGACGAATCGATATGCTCTACATCGCCCCTGTTTAGCGCCAGCTTAATACGATTTCGCCAATCGCCTCTGTGGATGACACGTATGCTCCGACCTCTGGTCTTGCTGAGAAACTGGCGCTTTGTGAAAGCGAAAAACTGTTGCCATTGACTTATTCCATACAACAAGTAAACCGCATTCCCCTCTAAGGGGCTCTCGGCAATGACGCAACGGGGAAACACGGCAACGTAGTACACCCGCTGCCCAAAGTAGTCAGTGCCTCGGTACCAGCGCTCGGGCTGAAACGAGTCTAAGAACCGGAGCCGGTCATATTGAAGTTGGGTGATTCGGCGATCCCTGGCACCTTCTGTGAGGTTCATGGTAAAGTGCGAGTCGCGCCACCACCCAGGCGGCAAGATTTTCCACGAGAGCCGTCGAGCAGTGCCCAGCGATTCGGCTGACTTCTCCGAAGGCACTTGAGCATTTTCCTGCCTCAATGACGGTAATAAATGCCCGTATACGGGAAGAGGCCTGCTTGACACAGGTTGAACCGGAAGAAGTTGAATTCGCGGGCTATTGCGCAACTTCGGAAGAGTTGCCCACCTAGCTGTCCGAAGGGGCAAGGCAGCTTTGCCGAGTATCACTGAATCGGACTCCTGTATGGTAACTAGAGGCACTTCCCTGCCCTGCCTTCTAGCATGTATCTCTTTCGAAACACCAGACCAGAAAGACGCCCCTTTTCGGTCAGTGAATTGCATAACGTCTTCGCCACGGTGACGGAAAACGTAGAAGTAAGCTTGTTCCCACAGCGGCTGTTTCAACAGCTGCTTGTCAGCCTTAGTACGAAAATAGGGATAAGGCATGCGGTGAACTAGAACCCAGCGGTAACCTCCTTGCCGCGGGTCTCGAAACACAAGCAATTGAGGGTCCCCCCTCTCGGCTAGAGTCAAGAGGAGAGCGCGGCGTGGCTCCCAAAGATTGCTGATCATATTGCTACAACAGCGAACCGCGAGTATTTCTACCTAGCCACCTGTCCGGTATGCGGGCCTGCTGCTGCCGCCTCTCTCCTCGTCCCTCTCAACTCCCTGCACGTCCCCGTGCGGCAGTGCTTGTCCCGGATGTGCTCGTCGTACTCGTCGCGGAAATAGCGAAGGGTGGCATTGAGGCCGTTGGGCGCGAGCTGGCCCAACCCGCACAGGGAGCCCGCCACCATGGTCTTGCCTATCTCCTGGAGCTTCTCGATATCCCCCTCCTGGCCCAGCCCGCGGATGATGTTGTCGAAGATGCGCACGATGTGGCTGGTCCCCTTCCGGCAGGGGAAGCACTTCCCGCAGGACTCCTCCTCGTTGAACTCGGCGATATTCCTCACCACGTCCACGATGCAGGTATCCTCGTCCAGGACCAGGACCCCGCCCGAGCCCAGCGGCGCGCCCTTGGCAGTCATCGCCTGGAACTCGGTGAGCATCTCCAGCTCGGAGGCAGGCATGAGACCGCCCAGGGGCCCGCCGCCCTGGAGGGCCTACAGCCGCTTGCCGTCCCGGACCCCCCCCGCGACCTCCTCGAGGACCGTCCGCAGGCTGAGCCCCACCGGCACCTCGGCCACGCCCG